>JAWWAN010000017.1:0-16507 GCA_033721675.1 Rhodothermales bacterium
GCGCCGAGGTAGGCCGTCGCCATGCGGTGCGGGAAGTTCACGTAGCTCGCCGCCTTCTTGCGGTCCTCGTAGTGCGCGCTCGGCTTCCCGGCGGCGCCTACCTCCCACTCGAAGCGGGCCAGCTCCTCGACCGCCTCCAGGCCGCCCCGCAAGCGGCGCTCGTTGGCGAGCCAGAGATCCCGGCTTGCCTGGAAGACAGGGTGCTCGCTGCGGAGGAAGGCGTACTTGCCGGCCATGGATTTGTGGCTGCGCGCGGCGGTGCTGGTAGAGATGCTGTGGCCAGGAGGCAGGATAGGGCGAGAAAACCCTCTGCCCCAGGATCGACGTTCAGGCCGGCACCCGTCCGTGCGGCCTACCCATGAAGCGCCTCGAAGCGCTCCCCGCGCGTGCGCAGCCACATGAGCGCCTGGCTCGTCGCGTCGCCCTCGTCGCTCGAGTCGCCGTCTGGAAAGAGCGCGAGGTTCGCAACGTACTCCTCGACCCACCCGTGGCCGGCCGCGCTCGTCGGCGTAGGCAGGAAAACGTTCCCGGCCTCGATCTGCGGCGCCTGCGCGTGGAGGCGCGCCGTCTTGCTCTCGGTCGGGTTGACAGGGATGATGCCGGAGACGGTGTCCCTCAGGTCGTCGATGATCGCGACGCCGTTTGCTTTTTCCTCGACTAGAATCGCGGTGTAGGCGGGCCAGCGCGCGGCGAGCTGACGCACGGCGCGCCGCGTCTGGGTGTAGGACATGCGGCGCTTCACCTGCTCTAGGAGATAGCGCGCGGCGCCGCGGGCGCCCCAGACCTGCCCGCAGACGTAGGAACTCGCCTGGGTGTCCTTGAAGGCGCAGTCCCAGCTGATCACGACGCTCTCTAACCCCGCCGGGCGCGCGTCGTAGAAGCGCCACCACGAGGGGTCGACGATGTTGCCGCTATCGGGCGTGGGGTTCTGGTTGTACTGCGCCTCAAAGTCGCGCCCGCCGAGGTCCCGGCGGAGCTTCTCGTTCTCCTCCTCCCCGATCCGCGCTGGGTGCAGGAGCGCGCCCTCCTCCTGCCTCGGGTCCTTCCACTCGCGCTCCGGGACAGGCGCGCCCTCTCCGTCCCGGAGGCGCCGGCCCTCCTCTCCCCGCTTCCACTTCATGACGACCACGCGGCTCCGGCGCGGGTTGTACTCCTGCGGCAGCGTGAGGTGCTCGTAGCCGCCCTTGGCAAGGAGGTGCCCGATGAGGTCGAGGGCGTGCGTGCGCTGCGCGACGACGAGGCGCGAGGAGGTCTCGGGGCTGTTCCGCCGGCTCGTCCAGGCCCGGTCGTGCCAGGAGATGACGGCCCTCCGCTTGGCCTCCGAGGTCACGTCGCGCACGTTGTGGGGATCGTCGATGACCAGGCGGTCCCCGCCCTCGCCCGTCGTCGCGCCCCCGACCGAGGTCGCCACGCGGACGCCGCGGCGCGAATTTTCGAAGCGCATCTTCTCGTTCTGGTCGCGCGCCAGGGAGAAGACGTGCGCGTAGCGGCTCCGGTACCAGGGGCTCTGAATGAGGCGCCGGCACTCGACCGAGTCGCGCTTCGAGAGCGTGTGGCTGTAGGAGGCGAAGAGCCACCTCGTCTGGGGCCTCCGCTCGGCCCACTCCCACGCCGGCCACGCGACGGCGATCGTGCGGCTCTTGAGCGAGCGGGGCGGCATCGAGATAATGCCGTCTTTGATCTCGCCGCCTGTTACGGCCTCGCAGAACTCGCAGATCGCGCCCACATGCCAGCTGTCCGAGAAGGGCACGCCCGGCTCCAGGACGCTCCAGCTCTCGCGCAGGAACGCCCTCAGCCCGAGCGGATCGCGCGCGGCGCGGCCTGCGCTCCGGCGCCTCAGCTCAAGCTCCGCCTCCAGGCGTGCCCGGTCCTGATCTGCGAGCGGGCCGCTTCTCCGGAGCACGCGGCCGCTGGGCAGCGTGACCTGCGCCCGTAGTTTTGAGGCAGCGGCGGCAGGCATGGCCCTCCCCTACTCCTCGCCCGCGACCGAGCGCGGGTCCTCGCCGTCGCGGATGCGCTGCAGCTCCTCGTCGGTGTAGGCGGAGAGGTCGCCCAGGCGCACCGCGTGCCGCTCGGTCTCCATGCCGGTAGCCAGGCGGCCCAGCTCGCTGGCCACCTTGGCAAGGCGCGCCGCGTCGCGCAGGCGCCAGGCGGCAGGCGTCGTGACGCGGACCTCGACGCGCCGCCCCTCCTCGTCCATGTGCTCCTCGACCGTCTCCTCGACGAGTGGGAAGGCGGCCATGGCCCGGGCCTTCTCGATGAGGCGCTCGTGAAGCTCCCACTCGGCCCGCCGGACGGCCTCCTGCCGCGCGCGCCAGGCTTCCCGGGCGCGCGTGCGCTCATCCTCGTCCCAGAGCGCCGCGCGCTCCCGCCAGGCCCAGGCGGCCGCGTTCTCCTGCCAGCTCCGGGCAAGCGACGAGGGCGGCTTATACTCGCCGGGCGGCGCCTCGGAGGCTTTGTCGGAAAAGTCCTTTTCATCGCGCCCTTTCGCGCCCTTTCGTGCCCCCTTGAACCCCTGGCGAGTCTGCCGGGCTTCCCACCGGGCCCGGTGGTCCTCCCGGTAGACGGCGAGGAGACTTCGCCCGGCTCCCAGAAGCAGGAATCGGTGGAAGCGGTCGTACCAGCGCTTGGGCTCGCCCTCCTGCCGCTCCCAGGGCTCAGCCTGCGGCTTCTCCTGCGGCTTCTCCTGCGGGGCCTCCTGCTTTGCACTCATGACGGTCATCCCGAGGCTACTGCTGGCATGGCTGTTCTTCGAGGAAGGGCTCTTCGAAGAGTCCCCGCACGATCTGCCGGCGAAGGATGCGCCGCCGCTCGGCCTCAGGCGCCTGGCTGGCCACCCAGCGGAGCCAGGCGAAGTCCGCGCAGATCACCGGCCCCGCCTCGCCGGGCTGCCAGCGGAACGCTCCCTGCCGGGCGCCTCTCATAACCTGCTCGCGGGAGAGCCAGACCGGCAGGCTGAGCGTTTGGAGGGGGGCGTGGCTTGCATGCCGCCTGCAGAAAGCCTCCATGCGCTCGTTCAGCGCGCAGAAGGTGTCCCGCCTCCCGCTGCGGATGGCGAGGAAGACATCGACCGCGCCCTCCTCGATCGCCTCGTCGAGGGTGCGCCGGGGAAGGCTAAGGAGCGCGGCGAGCGTCCAGGCGCCGAGAAAGAGCGTCTCAGGAGGTAGTGGATGGAGGAGCGCGCTCCCGGCACGGGCGGTCTCGACACTCAGCGTGAACTGGTAGAGGGGCTCGCCTGCCTTCAGGCGGCGCTCCAGGGCGGCGTAGCTTGAAGGGGTGTTGCCGGGCATGTCGCAGAGCTGCCGGTATTTCCCCCGGTGCCGCCGGAGGGCCTGCCGAAGCTCATCCGGCGCCCGTACCGCGCGGAAGGAGCCGCCGAGGACGCGGCCGAAGGCTTGGCCTGCGAGAAGCCGGCCGAGTTCGGCCTCCGGGTCGCTGCACCCCTGGATGATGCGGAGCGTCTGCGCGGACCTCGTGAGGCTCCCGGCAGGCAGCCCTGCAGGACTCGTCCGGGAATGAGCTGCTCTGGTGAGGGGCCTCCTGGCAGTGCCCCTACAGATCGAAGCTGGCTCGGCCACAAGCTGAGGTATATGTTCGAATTATGTAACCCTGAAGGGAGTATACCGATGCTGTGGAAATGTTGCAATGAGAAGCGGTCGGGACCTGATGGCTCGGGGCCTGACGACCAGCCGAGAGTGCCAGTGGTTAGCGTCAGGAGGGGCCAGGGGTGATACCCTCAGTTCAGTCTCCAAGCTCCAGTTCGTAGCGCACCACGCGGCGGTAGCGGAGGCCCGTGCAGGCCTCGACGAGGCGGGCGGCGACGTCGGGCAGGAGACCAGCTTCCGCCTTGGCGATGTAGTCCCGGCGCTCGCCATGTTCGCGCGCAAACGCCGCCTGGGTCTGCTCGCCGCGGCAGGTGCGGAGGACGGCGCCGAGCTGCTGAGGGGTCAGGTGGTCGGCTGTGATGAGCTTATTCATGCCAGTCGTGCGAATCGATGATCTTTTTGGGGGAGCCCCAGCCAAGCGGGCCCGGCTCCTCGCGGAGCTTCGCGGCCAGGGGCTCGACGAGGGGTGCCGGCACGTGGAGCGCGTAGATGTGGTAGAGCCCCTGCCGCCCCTCGTCGGTCAGGCGGACGGGCCACTCTTCGGGGTGGTCCCTGAGCTGGCGTATGCGCGCTTCCAGGCGGCGGAAATTCTCGGCGTCCCCCTCCATGCGCGTGTTGACCGGGATCATGAAAGCGAGGGCGCCGGGCACGGTGTCCATAGCGAGCCCCTCACCGAAATGGTCACCCGTGGACACGTAGTGGTTGATCGAGAAGAAAAGCCGGTTGACCGGCGTGCCCTGGAGGGGCATTATTTTTCGAGGCTCCATGCGGGGTAGACAAAGTGCCCGGCCACCTGGGAGTAGGTGGCCGGGCGGGTGGATGGGCTACCGGTAGTGCGCGCGGAGGAGTTTGATCGAGCGGCGGAGCATTTCCGCGACCGGCACGTCTTGGTAGTAGGCGGGGTGGTCCCACGTCTCGGCGGTGTCGTAGGCGGTGAGGCCCTCGGTGGAGATGATCCAGCGGTGCTCTCTCAGCCAGTCCGGCAGGAGGACGTCACCGGTCGAGGGCGAGGTGCCGAAGGAGATCTTTTCCGGGCGGCGGCCCTCCTCGACGTCCCGGAGGAGGACGGTGAGGACTTCGATCTCGGCGGCGTTGGCCTCCTCCGGGGTCTCCTCGACGCGGAGGTACGTGCAGCTCATGACGGGGTCGCCGTCGTCGCCGTACTCAGCGGCTGAGTAGCGCTCCGTCTCCAGGCGGTAGACCGCGCCCTCGTGCTCCACGTAGCGGGGGACCTCCCCGCCGAACCAGTTCCGGTAGGTCCGGTAGATGCGCCCGGCGGCCTCATCCTCGCGCCGCTTCGCCTCGAGCCGCTCTTCGGCGCCTGCGGCCTCGGCTTCGAGGGCGGCCTGCCGCTCGGCGCGGGCCTCATCCAGGCGGGCCTGGATCCTGGGGAGCACCTCGCGTACGGCGCCGGCATCGACGTGCTCGATGCTCCGGCTGTAGCCCGTGCCGTCCCACCACAGGCCGGCGGCTCGGGCGATGGCATTCGCCTCGTCGTCCTTTGCAAAGTGCACGCGGAGGGCGATGTACTCCTGCCCCTTCCGGTCGTAGTTCGCGCCGACGCTGACGTGGATACCGGGGTACGCGCCGCTGGCCTCCTCGGCGACGGCCTCTGCCGCTTCTCGGGCTGCCTGGTAGCGGCGCTTCTTTTCGGCCAGCTCGGCGGCGGCCTCGCGCTCGCGCTGCTGGCGAGCCGCCTCGCGCTCGCGCTTCCGGCGGGCCTCGCCGGCCGCGACGATCTCATCCAGGCGCGAGAGCACATCCTGCAGGCGGCGCTGCGAGGAGCCGGCGACGACCCACGCGCCCGCAGCGGGATCCCAGCGGCGGTTGCGATTCGGGACGTGCTCTTTCAGCGCGTCGATGAGGGCGAGATTTTTCGGGCCGGCGAGGAGGTAGTGGTCCGCCCCCTCGTCGTAGCTGACGCGGTAGGTGTGGCCGCCGGCCTCGTACGTGCCGGCGGCGGCCCGGCGGCGCTCCAGTTTGCGCCTCGCTTTTTTGGCCTCGGCTTCGCGCACGGCCTTCCGGGCCTGGGTGGCCTCGTGCATGCGCGCGGCGTGGAGGCCCTCGCGGATCTCGCGCTTGGCCTCGGCAAGCGGTGCGCCCGTCTCGCGGGCGATCTCCGCGGCGACCTCACCTATGAGGCGGCCCAGGCCCTCCACGCGGTAGGTGAAGCCGTGGGGCCCCTTGTCGCGGGCGTAGGTCTGGGGGTCGGCGAGCTGCTCCGCCGTGAGACGGAACAGGGTGTCACGGGAGGTGTCTGAATTGCTGCTCATCTGCTCAGGTCTGGTCTGAGTGAATGGGTACGGCGACCTCGAGTCGCCTGGGGCTGCTCCGCCTGGCCGCGGGGTGGCCCCGATTGCTACGTGCAATCTACACCATCAGACGCGCTTGTGCAACAGT
Organism: Rhodothermales bacterium; assembly: GCA_033721675.1. Lineage (GTDB taxonomy): Bacteria > Bacteroidota > Rhodothermia > Rhodothermales > JAWWAN01 > JAWWAN01. The sequence goes on from JAWWAN010000017.1 coordinate 6,006, forward strand.
GGTTGCACAAAGAATTGTAACGATTTCCAGGATGCCGCCTTTAGTTCGCCCAGCTCCCCGCCTCGCACTCCGCCCACAGCTCCAGCCCCCGGATCATGCGTCCGCAGGGGCAGCCGGCGGCCTCGTAGAGCGGCCAGCAGTCGCCCCACCAGGCCCAGCTGAGCCGCATGATGAACTGGCGCAGGTCCTCCGCCTCGCCCTCAAGGTGAGGCCAGAGGCTGGGGTCGGGATCTTGGGGTAGGCGCTTCGCCCTCATGGTGAGTTGAGCTGAGGAGTGAGCTAGCTGCCGCGAGGAGCACCCTGTGCCAGTAATTCTTGCTTTTTGGCAGCGAACTCCTCCTCGGTCAGAACCCCCTTCTCCCTGAGTTCGCCGAGTTTGGCGAGTTGGTCAACGGCATCCGCCGGAGCCAAGACCTGCTCCTTCTTCCCGATCTGGCTTCGGACGTACCTTACGAACTCCTCGAACGAGTCGTCTAGAATCTTCCTTAGCTCCGCCTGGTTGCCGGTAGCAAAAAGCCTAACCGCATCAAGGCCCATGCGCTTACTCGTCTCAAGGGAGGAGATGTTGCCGAAGGGAAACGTCTCCATGTCGTACCCGCCAAGACCGCGCATGCAGTAGAAGAAGACGCGCCTGTCGGTTGCCAGAAGGACGGCGCTCGATTCGGTCTCGCGGCCCATGGACTCGATATCGCTCACGCCCGCGACCCAAACTTTGGGCTCCTCGCCGGGGTCGAGATGCTCCTTGAGCGCCGCGTAAATCCGCCCCGCCGTCTTCGAGGCTACCCTCGCGGTGTTCCTGAGACCTGGCTCGAGGCCGGACTCGTCAGGAGCCTCCTTACTTGCATCAGGCTTGACTATTCGAGCTACAAGCCAGGCAACAAAAATTGCCAGAATGACCAGGCTGATAAAGGGTCCCATGATGCTATAGGGGCTGGTGCGTCTCTACAGGCTTTTCTCTACTCGAACGACCCGGCCCACCACCTTCCACTCGTGGGCCTCGTCGGGGCCAATTTCAAAGTCTGATGGATCCTCGCGGTTGTCGCTCTCCAGCGATAGCGTACCGTCTTTATACCACCGAATGCGCTTGATGATAACCCCGTTGAGCGCGTGGTGAAAGACGTAGATCACGCGGTCCATCAGGGGCTCGCCGTCTGTGTGCGTCACGATCATCACGCGGTCGCCGGGGTAGAGCGTCGGCACCATCGACGTTCCGGCCACGGTGAGCATCAGGAGGCGGTCCGGACTGACGCCTGTTTCTCGCTGCAACTGGAACCGGTTGTATGCCATGAACTCCTCTATCGCCGTACTAAATGGCACCTCTCCCTGCCCCGCGCTCGCAATCGCGGCGAGGGGAATGAAGGCGAATGAACTGGTGTCGCGGGGTGCGGATTGTGGCGCATCCCCGAGTCCAGTGGACGCGCGGTCGCCACGCCCATAATCTACGGTGGCTGCCCGACGCTTTGCGCTGCTGCCCGCTTCCAAAGACTTGGGGGCAGGCCCTTCTCCATCGCCCCCCTGCCCGGGCGGCAGCATCTCCCCCCTGCCTTGCTCAAGCCATTCCTGGCGAATGCCAAGTGCGGTGGCAATCCTCCTGCGCGTGGCGGGCGGAGGCGTGCTCTCGCCGGCCTCCCAGCGATAGACAGTCCGCCAATGCACCTCTACCCGCTCAGCAAGCTCCTCTGGGGAGAGAGAGGCGCCTTCTCGGGCGGCGCTTAGCCTGGCTTGAAAGCTACTGGTAGATGGCATGTGGCAGTTTATTTTGTCTCATGCCTTGACATTATTGGCAAGTGTCATTATGTTCACCCTTGAACAGCAACTCAAGTCTGAATATCGCGCGGCCATGCCTCAACCTCAACACTTCGGCACGTTTCTGCGGTCGAACCGAAAAGTGCGCGGCATCTCGCAGCAACAACTCGCCGATGCCGCCGGGATCAGCCACACCTACGTCTCGAAGATCGAGGGCGGGCTGCTCGTGCCAAGCGAGGAGGCGCTTAAGGCTTTCGCCGAGTGCCTCGGCATCGACCCGGACGAGATGCTCTCGCGTGCGGGCCGGGCGCCCTCGGACGTCGTCGAGATCCTCGCCGCGCGGCCGGACCTCTCGAAGAAAATCCGGCAGGGGGCCGCCTGAAGCTGATGGACAATCGCCGCACGACACACCTCATTCTGATCGGTGGTACCTGGCACGAGGCTGAGCTTGCCCAGCGCGTGAACCGTAGGCGTGGCCTCCCCTACTGGAGCTACTTCATCCCCGCCCTCGGCCGCGAAGTAAAGGGAAAGAGAATGGAGCGGTTAGAGGCGGCCGGCCACGTGCGGAAGGCTCAGCCCGAGGATCAGCCTTCGGCTACCCCCGCCTCCGCGCTCCCCTCATCCTAACCCATCCCTCGCCCCATGTCACGCACGGAAACTCCAGGCAAGATGCGCTCCTCGCAAGAAGTCGAACGCGAAGTCGCCGCCGACATCGCGGCCCGCATGGCCGCCTGCGCCGAGCGGCACAGCCAGGTCGTGCTCGCAGGGCTCGCCGGGGCCAACCCCTCCCGCATCAGCCGCATGTGCTCGGGCGAGGTGCCGCGCTCGGTGGTCCGCTTCGTGCGCCTCTCGCGCCTCCTCTGCCTGCGCGGTGATGCGCACCTGGCCGGCGCCTGCTCGGCAGGACAGCACCGCCTGCGCCTCGTGCGTCCCGGGAAGGCCAACGGCTCCCTGGACGACGACCTGGCCGCGCTCATGGAGCACGCGGGCTCTTTGCGCGCGCGATTCTCCTTACTCACGCACGCCGAGCGCCTTGCCCAGATCGACCGGGCGCGCTCGGAGCTGGATGATCTGGAGGCTGAGTGTCACCTGGCACGGGCCAGCGGGACCGCCCCGCCGAGGCTCGCCGCCTGAAACGAAGGCGCCTCGCTCTTCTCGTGCCGGGAAGCTAAGGAGGAGCGAGGCGCGGCAGGGCAAGAGGCCCTGCGGAGGTAGGCTATGGTTCCCAAGATACGCACGCTGCGACCCATGAAACAACCTCTGAGCCGATGGTACGTCGTCGTGGCATCAAGCGGCAGCCGCTACCGCTACAGCTCATCTCTGCCGGGCGCGACCGCGCTCGTCGACGTCGCCCGGCAGCACCTGGAGCGAGAGCACCTGGAGCGAGAGCACCTGGAGCGCGACGAGCGCTCGGATGCCCCCTCCCCGAAAGGGGGGCCTCGCCTGCCGGGCTGCCAGGTGATCGGCCGCCTCACGGCGCGCCCCCGGAGGCTCCAGGTCTACGACCGGGGCCGGGCCTTCACCGTGATCCCAGCGCCGGACCCCGGCGGACCTCCGGATGGAACGCCCCAGGGGAGCCCCTACGGGACGCCCGGCGGGAGGGTAGCGGCGTGACAGACCTCGTAACCGATTTCGGATCGCTCGCGGCAGCACTTGCGCCGCTTCTGACCCTCACCCTCTACTTCGCCCTCTTCGGCCGGCACCCCCGGTACAGGGCCGTGGCAGACGCCCCGGGCACCTCGGTGAGCACCTCAGTGGGCACCCCGTCCAAGGGCGTCCCGGCCGGCGGCCTTCATCGCGAATTGCGCTCGCACGAGCGCCTCAGCGGGCGCTACCGCCACCATGTCGGGCTCGGCGAGCCCATCGTGAAGGAATTCTCCTTCCGGGGAGGACTCATCGCCCGGCGCATCTACCCGCGCCTCGTGCGGCCTGCAGGCGCCGTTGAGGCGATGGCCCGGCGCGGGCTCGCGCTCGACCTCCATCCGAACTAAAGCACCCAGGCTGAGGCATGAGAGCCATGAAAACCTTCTACGTAAGCAGATGCCAGGGCAAGGCCGGGCGCCACCGATACGGCAGCGCCCTCTTCGACCATGGCGGAGCCGGACACGGCAAAACCGACCGCTTCCTCTCGGGCTTGGACCCCTCGGACGGGCGCCCCTCGGAGAGCCGAACGATCTACGGCCGCGACCCTCGCACGGGCCGCTTCCACTACCTCGGGTGCCCGCCGGGCGGGGTCACGGAGACTGAGTTCCACGCGCACAACCTGTGCCTGGACGCCGAGCGCCTCGCCCAGATCGTCGAGGCCATCGAGGAGGGCACCGCGACCGGAGAAATGCTCGCCGAGGCGCACGTCCGCCTGCAGTGCGTGCGCCTGGCAGCAGCCTCTTTGGCGCGCCTGGAGCAAGACGCCCGGGAGCAAAGCGACCAGGAGGTGTAGCCATGCCGCAAGCTGTCGACATGACGTGGACGGTGGGCGATGACGGCCACCTGCCCCGCGCGGCGCGGCGCTTTCTCGCCGCGCAGCTGAAGCTCTACGCAGGCGGCGAGGTGCGCATTCGCCTCTCCCGCCCGAAGCGCACCACGAAGGCCAACGCTTACTACTGGGCGGCGGTCATCCAGCCCATCCGGGCAGCGCTCCTGGAGGCCGGGCAGGTGGCGAGCGCCGAGGACGTGCACGAACTCTTCAAGGCGCGCTACCTGGCGCCGCGCGTGGCCGAGGTCTTCGGCGAGGCGCACGTACTCTCCGGCTCGACCGCCGAACTCGATCAGACCGCCTTTTTCGAGTACGTCGAGGCGATCCGCACCGACGAGGACGTGCTCGCGCTCGGGGTCTTCGTCGAGGACGCGCCGGAGAGCCTACGAAGCCACCGGATCAGCGATCCTTTTTGATGAGCTATCAGGCCGTGAAATACGTTCTCAGACATAGCCGCGCGCGGGGTTCTGCGCGCCTCGTGCTCGTCGCCATCGCCGAGCACGCCGACGAGACCGGGGGGCGAGCGTGGCCGAGCACAGAAACCCTCGCCGAACTGGCGAACGTCAGCGAGCGCATGGTGCGCAAGAACCTGCGCGAACTGGAGAGCCTCGGGGAGCTCACGGTCCACTACAAGAGCGGCCCGCACGGGTGCAACCTCTACACGATTTCGCTCTCCGCGAAGCCTGCAGAGGCCACCACACCCGGAACTGTGGTTCCGGGTACGACGGGTCAGGACCCGGAACCACAGTTCCGCGAACCCGGAACCACAGTTCCGCAAGACCCGGAACCACAGTTCCCCCAAACCACCCTAGAACCATCAAGAACCACCCTTAAAAAAACCTCTTCTGCGAAGAGTCAAAAAAAGAAGCGTCCAGGCAAGCGTCCAGGCAAGCGTCCGGCAAAGCCCTCCGGAGATCCCGACGAGCGGCCCCCCCTTGAGCCCTTCCCGGACCTCTCGCCTAGCCTCTGGCAGCGGTGGACGGACTACAAGCGCGACGAGCACGGATTCCGGTACCGAAGCGCAGACAGCGAGCGCACGGCGGTAAGGCAGCTCTGCAAACTCGCCCGTGGGCAACCCGAGCACGCCGAGGCCATCATCGAACAATCCATTGCGAACGGCTGGAAGGGGCTGTTCGCCCTCAAGAACCCACCCAAGCAGAAGCAGACCAATGGGAGCCCTTACCCCCGCCGGCAGCGGACCCAAGCGCACACGCCCGAAAGCGTCGAAGCCAACTTCCGGCGGCTCATTGGCGAGCCTCTTGAGGAGTGACGCCCTGGAACGCCCGGCCACCGACGCCGAGGCCCGCACGGGCGCCGCGATGGTGCTCGCCTGCTACGAGCCCGACGCCGACGCCGGCCGCGCCACCTGGCTCGCCGGAATGCTCTCGGCCCGGTACAGCGCCGCCGAAATCGAATGGGCAGCCCGCGAGCTGATCTACGATCCCGAGATGACGCGCCGGGGCGACTTCCGCGCCGTGACCCCGGCGGACTTCGAGCGGCACGTACGGGACCTGCACACGCTGCTGGGCAAACTCGAAAACTCGCTATTGGAGGTCGAGATCAATGCACTCCTCAAGCGCCACCGAACCCGCCTCCGCCGAAATGATTTCCGCATCGCCGGTTACGAGCCCGGCGAGGACGGGCGCGCCCTGTTCCGGTACGTTCCCGACCCCGGCCCTTCCCCCGCCGCCGACAACCTCCGCCGGCTCCCGCCTGCCGGCGGACCTGCCGGCGGACCTGCCGGAGGAGCCGGCAGCGCGGCGTGAGGCCCTCGGCCGCCTGGGGCGCCGGCTCTACCGCGAGCGCTACGGAGCGCCGCCCCTCGAACACCTTGCCCGATCACACGAAACCCGCGAGAAGATGATTCAGATGAGCGATCAATTTTGGGGATGGTTCTCCGGCATGGAGTCCTTCCCCGAACAGCGCCGGGCCGAACTCTGGTCGCTGTTCATGCGCGGCCGGGAGGACAGCCGATGAGCACGCCGATCCGCACCGCAGCCCTCCGGCGGGACCTCCTGCCCGTCCGGCCCCAGCGCGTGGGTACCGGTTCACGCCCGCCGCAACGCGCCGCGTCGCCGCCCTCTACCGCAGGCTCAACCGCGTGGACCCGTGGGGCGCACTCAGCGCCACCGCCTACGTCTACGGCGTCTGGCCTCAAGCGGTCAAGCGATGCCTGAATCGATGGGGCGCACGAAAAGGAAACCGGCCCCACGGTGGACTGCCGAGAACGCCCTCCGCTGCATCGACTGCGGCGGGATCGGCGGGGCCGGGTGGATCGACCAGGGCACCCGCCGCACAACCGTCCGCTTCGAGGCCGCCCGGAAGCAGATCGGCCGGGACCTCGTGCCGAGCGACCAGGGCGACCCGCGCGTGGTGTGCGACGCCTGCCGGAGGACTCGCCGGGAAGGGGTGCACCAGGGAGGGGCTCGCCAGCACTACCGTGGATTCCTCACGCCGCGAGAGAAGACATGAGCATGCAGAGGGTCATCAAAAACCCGAGCGCGCGCGTGGTGCTGGCCGCGCTGGAGAGCTACGGCTTTCCGCGCCCACACGTCGAGCACCGCTTTCACCCGGAGCGGCGCTGGCGTTTCGACTTCGCCTGGCCCGCCTACCGCGTCGCGCTCGAAAAAGAGGGCGGCCTCTACGGGCGGGGACCGCGCTGCGCAGCCTGCGGCCGGCGCAGGGGCGGCGCGCACTCCAGCGTGGCCGGCCTCAAGCGCGACCTCGAAAAGTACAACGCGGCCGCCGCGCTCGCCTGGTACGTCCTCCGCCAGCCGCCGGACCGTCTCCTCATGCGATCCAGCTTGAAGCTCCTACGGGATGTGCTCTCGATGCGCGGCGCCCAGATGAACCCGGCGGCGAAGTACGCGCTCGGATGAGCATACGCGCTCGAATGAGCATACGCGCTCGGATGAGCCAGTCCGTGCCCAGCAGAGATCCGCACACCCACACCCCAAGAGGTTTGCTATGAACAAAAGCGTCAAGTCCATCAACCCGCGCGAGGCCGTCTTCACGAAGATCCGCCACAAGTCGAAGAAGACGGTCCTCGAATTCGACATCCTGAATGACCACTACGTCTTCACCTGCGAAGACCCGGTCCACGCGGATTTCCGCCGGGCCTGGGAGGCGCTCGGGCCCGACGTGGCGGCGATTCTCGAGGTGAACCGCCCGGCCACCTGGCAGGCAGAGAACCCCGTCCTCCCCTACCAGGTCACGATCACGCGCAAGGCAGATCAGCGCACGTTCAAGATCACGGCCGAGCGGGCGCTCGCGCGGCATGAGGAGGCGCTCACCCTGAACTGCCCGCCCGTTCAGGACGACGGCATAGAGCCGGGCCGGGTTCTGAACGAGTCCACCGTCGCCAAGCTCGACACGCTCATTGAGGAGGCCCGCCTCTATCTCGCCGGCAAGCGAAGCCAACCCGACATGTTCGGATCCGGCGATGCGTCCGGCGAGGGAGAGCCCTCGGCCGAGGTCGCTGCGCTCGCCGAGGCCGGCGCCCAGGCCGGCGCCGAGTCGGAGGAAGCGTCCTACCAGTGGGGCGACGAGCCGCCGCCACCTGGCGACAGCGAGGCAAGGCTCACCTACTACGAAGCCCTGCTGGAAGAGGTCGCCGCCTCACGCGAAGAAGGGACCAGCGAAGCTGGCGATGAGCGCCTCGCGCGGATCACCGATCTTCAGGGCCGCTTCCGCAGGTGGCGTGACGGCTACGGCGTCTCGCTCGACGGCAAGGGCTTCGAGCGAACGCAGGCGCTCTCGAAGCGGATGGCCGAATTGAAGCGAGAGGCAGAAGCCTTGCCGCGACCGGACCTGGAGGAGGCCGCCGCGTGATCTACCCCCAACTGCTCCTTGACCTCCACGACGAACTCATCGCCAAGCTCCTCGCGGGAGGCGGTGGCGCCTCGTGCTACAGGCGGAAGGCCTTCTCGCTGACTGAGCCTCAGCGCCCCGGCTCCGCCCAGGCGCCCCTACTGTTCGCGCGCAAACACTCACCCCGACCGACTCTGGCCCCATGAGCGCACTCGTCTCCCTCTCCCGCATCGTCGACAGCCCCTGGCAGACCCGCCTCTCCTACGACGAGGCGCGCGTCGACGACCTCGCCGCCGACATCAGCCGCAACGGCCTCCTGCAGCCCCCGGTGGGCCGCATCGTAGACGGCGCCGGCGAGGTCCTCCCCCTCGGCACGATGGACCTCGCAACCCCGAAGGCCGTCGAGGACCTCCTGAAGGAGGACGTGGAGCGCCGCGTGCAGCTCGCCTTCGGGCACAACCGGCTGCGCGCCATGCGGAAGCTCCGCCGGGGCGTGCAGGGCGCCACGATGCGCGTCGAGCTGCGCTACCTCACCGACGAGGACATGGCCCGGCTCGCCTGGAGCGAGAACGACAAGCGCAAGGACCTCACGGCCATCGAGGAGGCCCGCGCCATCGAGCGGCGCATGAAGGACTTCGGCTGGACGCAGGCCCAGGTGGCCGCAGAGCTGGGCCTCGGCCGCTCGACGGTCGCCAACAAGCTGCGCCTCTTGAAGCTCCCCAGCGCCGTGCAGGAGCGCGTGGCCTCGGGCGAGATCTCCGAGCGCCAGGCGCAGGCCCTCCTGGGCTGCGTGGACCTCGCGCCGGAGGAGGAGGCGCTTCTGCCTTTCATGAGCGGCGCGCTGCACGCGAGCGGAGACGAGTGGCGGCGCGAGATCATCCGCCACGCAGCCGAGGGCGACAGCTCCGACCAGATCCGGAGCCGCGTGCAGCAGTTCAGGCGCGTCCTGGACCGCTACGCCGCGACTGCCCGGCACATCCCGCCGCGGCTCTACGTGACGAGCGCGGACCTGCAGCGCCTGGGCAACACCTTGCAGCGCGGGATCATCTACGGCACGAACGGGCGAGACAGTACCTGCTGGGCTCACGCAGAGATCACCGGCGGCCTGCTGGGCAAAGAGAAGGGGTCGCCCCAGAAGGTGCTCTTCATGGCGACCGGCCGGACGTCGACCCAGGCCGCCGAGACGGTCATGGGCTACGAGCTGCTCACCCCCGAGGCGTTTCGGGGGCGCGGCAAATCCGAGGGCGGCCACGGTGTCGAGATCAAAGAGGCGCACGGCTACGGCAAGCCGGTACTCTTGCGTGTGGGCGCCAAAGAGGTGCCGATGATCGTGGGGTATCAGCTGGAGGTCTACGAGACCGACGACCCCGCCCAGGCGTCCCACATCGGCATCGTTCAGACGAAGCGGTCCTCGTCGTCGTCTGGGGGCGCCGCGAAGCGTGAGCCGGACACCCCGAAACCGGAGCCCCTGCCGGAGCCAGCGGCGTCCGCCTCGGCACCCGCCTTGGCCGAGCCCCCGGCGACAGAGTCAGGCCACGACGAGGGGCACTTCGAAGCGACCTACAACCGGCTCTACAGCATGCTCATCTCGGACAGCACGCGCCACAACGTGCGTGCGATGGAGGTGGCCTGGGAGGATGCGACACGCGCCGCGGCCGAGGCCGACGCCGCTGGCTCCACCCGGCACGGTGAGCTGCTGAGCCTGGCCACGCGCATCAAGGCCCGCCTGGACTACCTGCGCAGCGAGGCGGAGAGCGAGGCCGAGGCAGAGCCCGCCGATGCCCCGGCAGAGTCCGGCGGCCCGATCTCGCGGCAGGAGGTCTTGGGCGACATCACCCAGGCCGTCTTCGACGCGATCCCGGCCGAGGGGCCGCTCTTGCGCCTGATACTCTTCATCGGCTCCCCCAAGCTGCGCGAGGAGCCTCCGATGCTGCTAAACGACGCCCTGCACGCCGTGGTCGACGCCTGCGCCGAGACGGCTCTGCAGATCGCCACGGCCGAACAGGTGGCCGCCGGCGGGATCGACTACGCCGCCGCCCGGGCCCGAGTGCTCGCGTGGCTGTCCGAGCCCTTCCACGCCACCGAGCAGGAGGCCCGCAGGGCGAAGCGGGCGGCCGCTTGAACGCCTTCCTTCCAGCCAACAATCACAAAACTCGACCCAGCATGGATAATCTGAAGAACACCAGCGCCGCGCCGCAACCCGCCTTCGACGAGTGGGCCATCATCGAGCTCTTTGGTCACCAGAAGATGGCCGGGCACGTGACGCCTGCCCCGATCGGCGACCTGCTCCGCGTCGACGTCCACGCGGCGCCCGGGCACATTCTCTACACGCGCTACATCAGCCCGAAGGCCGTCTTCGCCATCAACCCGGTCGACGAAGAGGTGGCGATCCTGATGGGACAGCGCCTCGCGCAGCCGCCCGTCTCCAGGTGGACGCTGGAGGACCTCCTTCCGAAGCGGCGCGCGAAGGCGC
>JAWWAN010000018.1:0-16506 GCA_033721675.1 Rhodothermales bacterium
CCCGACGTTCACCGAGCCGTGACAGGGGCGGGGTTCCACCCCCCCCCCCCCCGCCGCCCCCCCCCCACCCAAGGGGGGGGGGGCCCCCCCCCCCCCCCCCCCCCAACCCCACCACCCGCTGGCGTTTCATCTCGAAGTGGAGCGGCGTCTCGGTGGCGACGACGATGGCCTCGACGCTGCCGTCCTCCAGCAGATCGGCGTACCGGGCCGTGGTCTCGACGCCGGGGTGCGCGGCCTCGATGCGCGCGCGCACGGCGGCATCCTGATCGCACACGCGCGTCATCACGGCGCCGGGCAGCGCGGCGAAGTTGCGGAGGAGGTTCTTCCCCCAGTAGCCCACGCCCACCTGGGCCAGGCGGATCGGTCGCGAATCGGGATCGGGCACGGCGATGCAGATCGGTGTGGAAAAGATAAGGGCCGGAGGGCTTCGAGAGGGCGGCATCGGTGAAAGCCCCTGGCGGATGCCGCCCTGCCTCAGCTGGGGCCTCGCTCTGGCTAGCGCCTCGCTCTGGCTAGCGCCTCGCTCTGGCTAGCGCCTCGCTCTGGCTAGCGCCTCGTACGGGCGTTCAATTGAACGCCCGTACAAAGGCTGGCGATGTTCTGTGGATTCTGTGAGGCGCAAAGGGCTGGGATGGCGGTGGGGGAGTGCTTCCAGGAGGGCTCCGGCTCCGCTGCTCATGCCGCGGTGCGCTGCCCGGCGTAGTCCAGCACGGCCTCGGCGATGTAGCGCTGCTGGGCGGCCGTCAGCTCGGTATGCATCGGCAGGGAGAGCACTTCGGCGGCGGCGCGTTCGGTCTCGGGGAGCGGGCCATGGCGCATCGGCACCGCCTCTGAGAAGACGGGCAGCTGGTGGAGCGCCACCGGGTAGTAGACGGCATGGGGGATGCCCTTCGCCTTCAGGTGCGCCGCGAGGCCGTCGCGGCCCTCGCCGAAGCCGGCATCGACGCGGAGCGTGTACTGGTGGAAGACGTGCAGGCGGTCTGCGGCGCGGTGCGGCACCGTGAGGCCGTCGATGCCTTCGAAGAGCTGGTCATAGCGATCGGCGGCGTCGCGGCGGGCCTCGGTGTAGGCGTCGAGGTGGCGGAGCTTGACGCGCAGGATGGCCGCCTGGAGCGTATCCAGCCGGCTGTTGACGCCCACGATCTCGTTGTAGTACTTCTTGCGGCCGCCGTGGTTGGCGATCATCTTCATCCGTTCGTAGAGCGCCGCGTCCTCGGTCAGCACCGCGCCGCCGTCGCCGTAGCAGCCGAGGTTTTTCGAGGGGAAGAACGAGAGCGTGCCGATGTCGCCGAGGAAGCCCGTCTTGCGGCCCTTGTAGACCGAGCCGATGCCCTGCGCGTTGTCCTCGACGACCGCGATCCCGTGCCGGCGGCCGATCTCCAGGATCGGGTCCATGTCTGCCGGCTGGCCGAAGAGGTGGACCGGCACGATGGCCTTCGTGCGCTCGGTGACGAGATCTTCGATGCGTGCCGGGTCGAGGTTGAACGTCTGCGGGTCGATGTCGGCGAAGACGGGCACGGCGCCGAGGAGGGCGGCCACCTCGCCGGTGGCGATGAACGTGAAGGGCGTCGTGATGACCTCGTCGCCGGGCTCCAGCCCGAGCGCCATCAGCGCGATCTGGAGGGCGTCGGTGCCGTTGCCGACGCCGAGCGCGTAGCTCCCGTCGAGGTAGCCGGCCAGCTCGCACTCGAACTCACCGACCTCCGGCCCCTTGATGAAGCGCGTGGCCTCGAGCGCGTCGGCGAGCGCCGCGTCGATCTCGTCTTTGATCGCGAGGTACTGGCCCCGCAGGTCCACCATCTGAATAGTATCCATAGCCGCTATCCGTCGTGACGTGCCTGGTTCTGAATGAAGCGTATTCAAGATACCGGCCAGCGCGGCGCCATGATCGACCGCCGCAGCGAGAATCCTGCGAATTTCCGGACGGCAGCGAGAGGCGGCGCCTAGATGGAGCGTGGAGAGCGCAGCGCGTGGAGCGGCGAGGCCCGAAGGAGCGTGCCCCCGGCAGCCGCCGAGACAGATCCTTCAACAATCATCGATCTCCAATCGGCGATCTCAAATCATCCTGCTCCACCCCCTCAGTCGTCCCATCCCTGGTTCTCGAGCAGCTGGTCTTCGGGCACGTCGCGGAAGGGGCGGGCGGGCAGGCCGGCGTGGATCGTGCGGCCCTCGGCGTCTCGGGTCAGCACGGCGCCGGCGGCCACCACGGCGTCCGGACCCACCTCCTTGCCGGGCAGGATGACGGCGCCGACGCCCAGCCGCCCGCCGCGGCGGACGGTCACGCCGCCGAAGTGGTCGAAGCGCTCTTCGGTCCGCCCGATATAGTTGTCGTTGCTCGTCAGCACGCCGGGGGCTACGAAGACGCGGTCTTCGAGGACGGAATAGGCCGTCAGGTAGGCGTTCGTCTCGAGCTTGCAGTAGCGCCCGACGCGGCAGTGGTTCTCCACGGCCACGCCGCGCCCGACGATGGTGAAGGCGCCGATCTCGACGTCCTCGCGGATCGTCGCCAGGTCGGCCACGAGCACCTTCTCGCCGAGCGTGCAACCGGCGTAGAGCACGACGGAGGCGCCGAGGAGGCAGCGGTCGCCGATGCGGGCCGGTGGCTTGGCTCCGCCCTGCGTGACGGCGCTGTTGGCCGCCCGCATGGGCTGCTTGCCGACCGTCGCGTGGTCGTCGATGCGGACGCCGTCGCCGATCACGGTGCCGTCGTGGATCACCACGTGGTGCCCGATCTGGCAGCCCGCGCCGATCACCACGTCGTCGCCGACGACGCAGAAGTGCCCGAGCGTAGTGCCCTCGCCGATCCGCGCCGAGGGCGCAATGAAGGAGGAAGCCATGACGTCTGATGGATTGATCGAAATGAAGGTTGATCCCGCCCCACCGCCCGGCACCCCCGTAGGGGCGATGTACTCATCGCCCCCACCGCCCCACCCCACGTATCCAGCACCCCTGCATCAGAGCGCCTCCAGCACCCGCGGCAGGTCGCGCCAGTGCGTCAGGACGGCGTCCGGCGCGGGCGCGTCGTCGGGGTCGGGACGGACGCCGGTGTAGAGCACGGCGCGGGCGCCGAAGCGCCGGGCGCCGGCCACGTCGGTGCGGCGGAGGTCGCCGATGTGGGCGATCTCGTGCGGCGCCGCCCCCAGCGCCTCGGCGGCCCGCTCGAAGGCGCGGGCATCCGGCTTGGCGACGCCGGTCTCGTCGGAGAAGACGCTGGCGTCGAAGAGGCGGAGCAGGCCGCGCTGGTCGAGCAGGCGGCGGATGACGCGGCCGGGCGAGAACATGGTGTCCGAGAGGATGGCGAGGCGGTAGCGCTCGGCCGCGTGCGCGAGCGCCTCGGCGAGGCCGTCGGCGAGGTCGGGCGGTCCGTAGAGCAGGCCCTCCTCGAAGACGCGCACGGCCTCGGCGTGATCCGCGTCCGAGACGTCGAGTTCCAGCGCCTCCCAGATGCAGCGGACGAGCGTAGCGCAGGCGGGCGTCGTGTGGGTGCCCGTCCAGGCGGCGTGGTAGCGCTCCGAGGCCGCCCGGTAGGCGGTCCGGACGTCCGCCTCGGAGGCCTCCGGCCGCGCGGCGCGCACCACCGCCAGCAGGTGGTCGAGGCGCTGCTGCTGGCGGCGCTCGCCGCCCGTGCGGGCCACGACCATCGTGTTCCAGAAATCGACCGTGAGGGCGCGGAGCGGCATGGGGGAGGGCGCAACAAAGAGGCCCGCCCCCAGGGAGGGGAGGCGGGCCTCCGGCGTGAGCGGCGCGCGGGGCGCGGCAGGCGTTAGCGCTGGTTGTGCGCCTTCACCTGCTCGATGTAGTCGAGCTGCTGCTGGATGCCCGAGACGAGCTTCTGCTGGCCCGCCTTCTGGGCGTGCGCGATGCCCTTCTTGAGGTTGCTCTCCGCAGGGCCGAGCTGCTCCTTCTGCACCTGGTCGGCGCCGAGGCGGTAGTAGGCCGTGGCGTAGAGTGTGTTGAGCGTCCGGTCGTCCTCGCCGAGGTAGGGCGCGGCCATGTCGAGGTGCTCGATGGCGCCGCTGTAGTCCTTCTCCTTGACGAGGCCGTTGGCGGCGATCAGGTGGGAGCGGCCGAGCTGGCTGCGGGCCTTCTCCACCATGTCCGTGTCGCCGGCTTCGGTGGCGAGCGTGTCGAGCCGGGCGAAGGCCATGCCCGCGCCGTCCATGTTGCCGGCCTTGCTCAGCGTGACGCCCTTGACGTAGAGGTAGTTGAGGTCGGCCGGGACGAGCACAATCGCCGAGTCGATGGAGGTGAGCGCGTTCTCGAAGTCTTCGAGGCTCACGTAGGCGACGCTCGCGTTGTAGCGGGCCTTGGCTTCGAGCTCGGCGTCTTCGAGGTCGTGGGCGACCTTCGCGGCCGCGCTGAAGGCTTCGGCGGCGGCGGCGTGGTCGTCGGCGCTGGCGAGCAGGCTGCCGGCGTCGATGTAGGCCTTGACGGCCTGCTGGCGGGCGTTCGAGGCGCGCGAGGTGAGTTCCTCGTCGCCGGAGTTGTCGGCCAGCTCGGCGGCCTCGAGGTACTTCCCGGCGGCCTGCATGAGGCTCGCGGCGTCGGCCATGTCGGCCAGGGCGCCGGCTTCCTCGGCGAGGGCGCCGTACTGCGCGCGGGCCTCGGCGTTGGCCGTGCCGTTTTCCTGGGCGAAGGCCGTCAGCGGGAGCGCGGCCACAAGCAGCGCGCCGAGCATAAGGGTCTTCAGGTTCATCACGATGGGCTTCACGGTGGATCCTCCTGGTTTACGGTGTGCAGCGTGCGGTAGCGGGTGGCGCTAGAAGTTCGGAGCGAGCGCGTGCTCTTTGTAGAAGGCGTCGATGAGGTCGACGGCCTCGGTGGGGTCGTCCGTCATGGTGAACAGGTCCAGGTCCTCGGGCGAGATGTTACCAGCTTCCAACATTTCCTCGCGCAGCCAGTTAACGAGCCCGCGCCAGTACGAGGTTCCCATGAGGATGACGGGAAAACGCGTGACCTTTCCGGTCTGGATCAGCGTCAGCGACTCGAACAGCTCGTCGAGCGTGCCGAAGCCGCCGGGCAGCACGATGAACCCCTGCGCGTACTTGACGAACATCGTCTTGCGGACGAAGAAGAAGTCGAAGTTCAGCAGCTTGTCGCGGTCGATGTAGGGGTTGGCGTACTGCTCGTGGGGGATGTTGATGTTGAGGCCGACGGAGGCGCCGCCCGCCTCGTGCGCGCCCCGGTTGGCGGCTTCCATGATGCCCGGCCCGCCGCCGGAGATGACGCCGAAGTCGCGTCGCACGAGTTCTGCGGCGACGTCCACGGCGAGCTGGTAGTAGGGGTCGCCCTCCTGCGTCCGCGCCGAGCCGAAGATCGAGACGCAGGGCCCGAGGCGGGACATCGCGTCGAAGCCTTCGACGAACTCAGACATGATCCGGAAGACGCGCCAGAGATCCTTGACCTTGGCCTGCTGCCAGGCGAGGAGTTCCGGCTCGGTCATCTTCTCTGAGCCTTCGACGTTGTTGGAGGGTTGCATAGAGGGGTTCAGGCTGGGTGCAGAGGGCCGGCGGGCCGCCCGGAGGCGGGAACCCACTTAGAAGCGGGAGCCGGGCCCGGGTTTCGGAGGGCGTACCGTGGGGCACGAACGCCACCTGCTGTGCTCGCACTACAAGGGATCGAGCACACTCGCACTGCGTGGGATCGAGGGGCAGGTGGCGTCCGCACCGTCACGGATGCCGCGTACAGGGGGTCAGTTCTGGCGGGCCAGCGTGTCGCGGTACTCCTCGCTGGCGTAGAGCGCGATCTCGACGCGGCGGTTCTGCTGGCGGCCGTAGTCGGTGTCGTTGGAGGCGACGGGTTCGTTCTCGCCTTTGCCGAGCGTCGTAATGCGGGACCGCGAGACGCCGAGGCTGGCCAGGTAGTCTGCAGCCGAGCGGGCGCGGCGCTCGGAGAGGCGGTAGTTGTAGTCGTCGGAGCCGACGGCGTCGGTGTGGCCGACGATCATGATGTCGGTGTTGCCGTACTGGTCGAGGCTTTCGGCCAGTTCGCGGAGGTTGGCGCGGGCGGCGGGCCGGAGGGTCGAGGAGTCGAAGTCGAAGAGGATGCCGGAGTCGAACGTGACGAGGATGCCCTCGCCGACGCGCTCGATCTCGGCGTCGTCGATCTCCTGCTCGAGCTCGCGGGCCTGCTTGTCCATCTGCCGGCCGATGATGGCGCCGGCGGTGCCTCCGACGACGGCGCCGATGATGGCGCCCTTGGCGGTGCTTCCGGCGGCCTTGCCGATGGCGCCGCCGACCACGGCCCCACCGGCCGCCCCGGCGGCGGCGCCCTTCTCGGTGTTGCTCAGGCTCGCGCAGCCGGTCATGACCGAAGCGGCGGCCAGCAGCACGGCGGCGAAGAGCGTGAGCGAGCGTGATTTCAAGGTCTTCATGTCGATGATCTCAAAGGTGGTGAAGGGGGTGTGTTGGGGCGGGTACCCCGGCATCAGTCAAGGTTGATGCCAGACCCGCCGGTGCGGCCCGGGCCTTCACGCGGATTTCGCGGCGGGAGGCCCACGACGGCACCCTGCTTACACCGGGGCGGCGATCCTTTGGATCGTAAGAAAGTGGCTAAATTCCGCCAGCCGGTGCGAAAAGAAGACATCGTAACATTCTCCGCCTGCCCGCCCGCCTGCATGAGCCCGAGTGTAGCGAGAATTGTACAGACCGTGTGATTTCTGGCGTAATCCGGCGGCGTCCGCCCGCCCGCCCGGATCCGCTTCGCCGCCCCGTCCTATCTTAGCACGGCCGCCGCCGCCGGGCCGCCCCCGGGCCGCCCCCGGCGTCCAGCCGCGGCCCGCACCGTTACCGTCCGCACCGATCCCTACGACCCTCCGCACTCTATGAAACTGATCATCCCCATGGCCGGGCGCGGGACGCGCGTGCGGCCCCACTCGCACGTGACGCCGAAGCCGCTGCTGGCGGTGCGCGGCAAGAGCATGGTCGAGCGCATCGTCGAGACCTTCATCCGCGTCCTGCCGCAGGGGCTCGACGACGGCGTCTTCGTCCTCGGGCCGGACTTCGGCGAGGAGGTCCGCGCGATGCTGCGGGGCATCTGCGAGCGGCACGGCATGGCGGCCCACTTCGCCGTGCAGGAGCAGGCGCTCGGCACGGCGCACGCCGTGGCCGCCGCCGGAGACCACCTCGACGGCGAGGGCATCGTCGTCTTCGCCGACACCGTCTTCGACATGGACCCCGGCGTGGACCTCGAAGGTGCCGACGTGGTGGCGTGGGTCAAGCACGTCGAGGATCCGCGTCGCTTCGGCGTGGCCGTCCGCGAAGGGGACCGCGTGGTGCGGCTCGTCGAGAAGCCGCAGGAGCTGATCTCGCACGAGGCGCTCATCGGCATCTACTACGTGCGCGACCTCGGGCGCCTCGGCCGCGCCATCGACCACCTCGTCGAGCACAACATCCGGGGCAAGGGCGACGAGTACCAGCTCACCGATGCCTTCGACCGGATGCTCCAGGACGACGCCGTCTTCCGCACCGCCACGGTCAACGAGTGGCTGGACTGCGGCACGATCCCCGCGCTCGTCGAGACCACGAAGCATCTGCTGACCAAGGAGTACACGGAGGACCACGCGGGCACCGTCGAAGACTGCATCCTGCACGAGCCCGTCTACATCGGCCCCGGCGCCGTCGTCACGGACTCGATCCTCGGGCCGAACGTCTCGGTGGAGGAGGGGGCCGTCATCCAGGGGTCCGTCCTGCGCGAGAGCATCGTCTTCGCCCACGCGCAGATCCACGACGCCCACCTCACCGACACGCTCGTCGGCGCCCACGCCGAGGTGCAGGGCACCCCGCAGCGCCTCAACGTCGGGGACCACTCGGTGGTGGGGACTGGAGACTAGGGACTGGGGGTTGGGGTTCTCTCCCCGCCCCCCAGTGGCCAGTCCCCAGTGGCCAGTCCCCTAATCACCATGAACATCCATCCGCCATCGGCTGAAGAAAAGCTCGGGTTCGATGTGGTGCGGGGCCGCCTGGCCGAGCACCTCATCAGCCCGCTGGGGGAGGACCGCCTGGCGGCGATGCGCCCGGCGCGGGACCCGGCCGCGCTGCGCGCCGAGCTCGACCGCGTCTCCGAGCTGCAGCAGGTGCTCCGCTTCGACGACCCGCTCCCGCTCGACGCCGTGCTGGACGTGCGGGCGGTCCTCCGCAGCGCCGCGCCCGAGGGCGCCTACGTGGGGGCTACCGACCTGTGGGACGTCCACCGCGTGGCGGCCACCGCGCGCCGCCTGAAGGAATACTTCGAGCGGCGGCGCGACAAGTACCCGGCGCTGGGGCGCCGCCTCCGCCGCCTCGCGCCGCTGCCCGACTTCGAGGCGCACGTCCGCGCCATCATCGAGCCCGGCGGGGCGGTCCGGGACGACGCCTCGCCCGAGCTCGCGCGCCTGCGCCGGCAGATCGGCCGCACCCAGGCGCGCCTGCGCGAGACGCTGATGGCCGCGCTGCGCAGCGCCATCGGGGAGGGCTATGCGACCGAGGAGCAGCCGACGATCCGCAACGGCCGCATGGTCATCCCGGTCCGCGCCGAGGCCAAGCGCAAGGTGCAGGGCTTCGTGCACGACACCTCGGCCAGCGGGCAGACCGTCTACATCGAGCCCGCCGCTTCCCTCGATCTCAACAACGAGCTGCGCGAGCTGGAGGGAGAGGAGCGGCGCGAGGTGGAGCGCATCCTGCGGGCGGCCACGGCGCTGCTGCGGCAGGACCTGCCGGACATGCAGGAGAACGTCCGCACGCTCGCCGCCTTCGATCTCGTCCAGGCCAAGGCCCGCCTCGCCAACGAGCTCGACGCCGTCGTGCCCCAGCTCGTGGACGAGGCCGTGCTGGACATCCGCGCGGGCCGCAACCCGGTCTTGCTGCTCCACTTCCGTCGGCAGGCCGAAGAGGCGGACGCGGCGCCGCGCGCGGTCGTCCCGCTCGACCTCACGCTCGGCGTGGGCTACCGCACGCTCGTCATCACCGGCCCGAACGCGGGCGGCAAGACCGTGGCGATGAAGACCGCCGGCCTCTTCGCGCTCATGCTCGCCTACGGCCTGCCGCTCCCGCTCGACCCCACCTCGCGCCTCGGGCTCTTCACGCGCCTCTTCGTCGACATCGGGGACGAGCAGTCCATCGAGGAGGACCTCTCGACGTTCAGCTCGCATGTAGCGAACCTCAAGAAGATGCTCGCCGAGGCGGACGAGGGTTCGCTCATCCTGATCGACGAGGCCGGCACCGGCACGGACCCCGCCGAGGGGGGCGCCCTCGCGCAGGCCGTGCTGGAGCGCCTCACCGAGGCCGGCGCGCGGACGATCGCCACGACCCACCACGGCACGCTCAAGGTCTTCGCCCACCAGACCGAGGGCATCGAGAACGGCTCGATGGCCTTCGACCGCGCCACGCTCAGCCCCACCTACCGCTTCCGCGCCGGCGTGCCGGGCTCGTCCTACGCCTTCGACATCGCCCGCCGCATCGGCCTGGGCGGCGACCTCCTGGACCGCGCGCGGGCCCTGGTGGGCGAGCAGCAGACCGCGCTCGAAGACCTCGTCGCTACGTTCGACGCCCGCAGCCAGGCCCTCGCCGAGAAGCTGGCCGAGGCCGAGCGGCTGCTGGCCGAGGCGGAGAAGGAAAAGGCCGAGTACGAGACGCGCATGGCGCGGCTCAAGAAAGACGCCGACCACATCCGCAAGCAGGCCCTCGAAGAGGCCGAGCGCGTGGTGCGCGAGTCCAACGCACAGATCGAGCGCACCATCCGCGAGATCAAGGAGGCGCAGGCCGAGCGCGAGGCCACCCTCAAGGCCCGCGCCGAGCTGGAGGCGTTCAAGGAGCGCGTGGGGAAGCGGCAGCAGAAGGTGGAGCGCCGCCTGGAGCAGCGCCGCCGCGACCGCCTCCGCCGCGAGGCGGGCGAGCCGGCTGCGCCGCGCCGCCCCGCCGAAACGGCCCCGCCGGCCCGCGCCGGTGGCGCGCTCGGCGTCGGCGACCAGGTCGTGCTCGACGGCGGCACGACGGCCGCCGAGATCCTGGAGATCGAGCGTGACGAGGCGCTCGTGGCGCTCGGCTCGATGAAGATGCGCGTCGATCTGGGCCGCCTCACCAAGGTCGGCGGCCCGCGCAAGCAGCAGGTGACGATCCGGCAGACGGCGGGCGGAGACGTGCCGGCGCTCCGCGCGCGGCCCCGCATCGACCTGCGCGGGCAGCGGGTGGACGAGGCGCTGGGCGCAGTAGAGCGGTTTCTGGACGAGGCGCTGGCGGCCGGGCTGCCGCGCGCCGAGATCCTGCACGGCAAGGGCACGGGCGCGCTCCGCGAGGCCGTCCACGACTACCTCGCCGCCTCGCCGCACGTCGCCTCCTTCGCCGACGCCCCGATCGATCAGGGCGGGGCGGGCGTCACCATCGCGCAGCTCGCGTGATTCGTCCTACCCGAGCCAGCGATAGACGGCGTTGCTGGTGAGCAGGAAGAGGAGCGCCAGGAAGATCCACAGCGTCCACAGCGCGGCACGGCCGGTGAGCCGGCGCCTGGGAGTGCGGAGGGCCTGCGCCTCGCCGGAGGCCGGCTGCAGCGCGACGGCGAAGGCGACGGCGAGGAAGAGCAGCGGCTGCGCGTGGTAGAAGAGCCCGTCGACGAGGCTGTGCACGCCGGCGCTCACGATGAAGGCGAGCGCCGCCACGCGCGCGGCGCGCAGGAACGCATCGGTCTCGGCCCACAGCCGGGCGAGGCCCTGCCACAGCGCGCCGGCCAGCAATACCACCATCGGCACGGCGCCCAGCAGGCCCCAGTCCACGAAGAACTGGACGAAGAGGCTGTGGGGCTGGACGCCGCCGTGCGTCTGCGGCGGCAGCAGGCGGTAGTTGTCCGGCCCGAGGCCGAGCCACGGGTGGGCAGCGGCCGCCTGCACGGCCTCGGCCCAGATGGCGAGGCGGCCCGTCGTGAAGCCGTTGGCGCCGCCCTCGGCGGTGTCGCTGGCGGTCCGCGCGAGCGAGTTGAGGAAGCCCAGGCGCGGGTCCTCGACGGCGAAGAGCGTGGAGAGCCAGAGCCCGAGGCCCGCGGCTACGGCGGCGGCGAGCAGCGCCGGAAGGCGGCTGCCGCGCCGGCACCCGGCCACGATGCAGACGAGCCCGACCGCGCCGGCGCCGATGGCGGCCCGCCCGCCGGTCCAGAAGAGCACGGCCCAGCAGAGCGCCATGCCCGCGCCGCCCAGCAGGAGCGTGCGCGTCGCCGTGCGCGTCTCGGCGCCCAGCAGCGGCGCGGCGCAGCAGAGCAGGCCGCCGAGGGCATAGTAGCCCAGATGCCGCACGTGCCGGAACAGCGGCGGCGAGGCGAACCAGTCGTAGCTCCGGGGCGAGGGGAGGGCGATCCACGTGGCGACGAGGTAGGCCACGACCAGCACGAACCCGAGCGCGGCGGCGAGGGCGGCCACCCGCATCAGGGCGGGCGTATGCCGCAGCGCGATCCACAGGGTGGCGGCGAAGAGCCCGTGGGCCAGCCACTCGGCCTGCCAGAGCAAGGCCGGCCACAGGTGGCCCGCGAACGCCACAGACAGCAGCGCCGCGCCGAGCCACGCGAGGCCCACGCCGGCCGCCGGGCGGGAGAGCACGGGGTAGGCTGCACGCCCCGGCGTGCTCGCCAGCACGAGGCCAGCGAAGACCAGCTCGAGGGTGCGGATGAAGACATTCGGGTGCACCGGCCCGGCGAGTTGCACGAGGCAGACCCCGGCCAGCAGCAGCGCCAGCACGAGGGGCGCGCCGACGGACGCGAGGCCGCCGAGGGCCGGCACCGCGAAGCGTTCGAGGCGGGGGGAGGTGAGCATGGCGTCAGTCGTAGATGCGTTGCACGCCCCGGCGCCACAGCAACAGCTCCATCTCGGCAGCTTTCAGCAGCTCGGGCGGCAGGGTGGCGGCGAGGTCGCGGCGCTCCAGCGGGTCGTCGAGCAGGTTGAAGACCTGCATGGGCTGGCGGCGGTGGTGGTAGACGAACTTGAGCGAGTCGCGCCGGAGGGCCAGGGCGGTGCGGCCGTCGCGGGTGTGGTGGTAGAGCGTGCGCCCGGGCGTGGCCGGCGCGAGCAGCGAGTGGCCGGGCAGCGTGCCGCCCTCGATCCGGTAGCCGAGGGCGTCGGCCACGGTTGGCAGCACGTCGAGGTAGAGGCGGGGGCCCTGGACGCGGCCCGCCTCGGGGAAGAGCGCCGGCTGGTGGATCAGGGCGGGGATCTGGAGGGCTTCGTCGTAGATCACCGAGCCATGGGACCAGAGCCCGTGCTCCCCGAACGCCTCCCCGTGGTCGCCGAGGATGATGAACAGCGTCTCGTCCAGCAGGCCGCGCGCCCGGACCCCCTCGAACAGGTCGCGGACGAAGTCATCGGTGTAGCGGAGCGTGTTGAGATAGCCGTTGAGGCGCGGCTCGTCGGCATAGTCTGTCTCCGGGTAGCCGGGTGGGAGCTGATAGTCGTGGTGGGACGTGAGGGTGAGGAGGGTGAGGAAGAACGGATCGCCCGAGGCCGCCGCCTCGTCCACCCAGGCCAGCGTGGGATCGAGGACGGAGCGGTCCTCGTAGCCGAAGTAGTTGGACTTGTGGAAGCCGTCGGTCGGGAAGTCGCCGTCGCCGCGCAGCGTCTCGAAGCCGAGGTTCTGGAGGATGAGGTCCTTGCGCTCGAAGCTGAACGTGGCGGGGGTGAAGAACGCCGAGCGGTAGCCGTGGGGCCGCAGCAGCGCCGGCAGCCCCTGGCCGGGGATGCCGCGCGTCTCGGCATCTCCGTAGGTCTGCTCGGGGTAGATGCCGGCCAGGATCGGCGCGAGCGACTTGTTCGTGTAGGGCACCACGGCGTACATCGTCTCGACGAGGAGGCTGTGCTGTGCCAGCGAGTCGAGGAAGGGGGTCGTGTCCAGGTCGGGCGCATAGGGCGTCACGGAGCGGCTCCGGAACGACTCCAGCAGGAGCACGACGACGTTGAGGCGGCGCGGGTGCTCGCCCGGCACCAGGCGCAGCGCCTCGGCATCGAACGGGACCGGCGCGGCCTCCAGCGCGGGGTCGGCCTCGCGGCCTGCATACTCGGCGATGCTGCGTGCCATGCCGGCGTAGGAGAGGGACCGCTCGGTCGGCGGGAGGTCGGCGGAGGGGGGGAGCGCGAGCACCAGCAGGGCCGGCAGCGAGGCGAGCAGCAGCGGCCGCGCCTGTGCCGGAGGCGCCGCTCGCAACCGCAGCCGCCGGAGGCGTGCGAGCGGCAGGGCGACGAGGCCGAGCGGCAGCGCCAGCATCGCGGCCTGGAGCGGCCCCGTCTCGCTGGCGAGCACCGGCAGCAGCTCGCCCAGGTGCGTGAAGGTGTAGGCCAGCATCGGCCAGTCTGGCGCCGCCCCCAGCGACAGGATGCCGCCGAGCTCGAAGACGGGGAGGAGGACGAGCAGGACCACGAGGACGTACATCAGCCCACGGAACGCCGTCCGGAGAGCCCCGCGCAGGTGGCCGAGCGCGAGCGCCGAGCCGAGTGCGAGCACGAGCAGCACCAGCAGATCCCACCGCAGGCGCTCGAAGGCGCGCGGCGTCAGCCAGCCGACCTGCCAGGGCGGTAGCACGGCGGACGCGGTGGCGAGCAGCCCGCCGCCGGCCAGCAGCGTGCCGGCCACGATCCACACCGGGCGCACGTGCGGATAGGTGCGCCCCACCATCCACCCCACGAAGGCTGCCGTCGCTACGACGAAGCACGGCAGCGGCGCGAAGTCCAGCACCAGCCCGCCCAGCAGGTCCGGGTTGCCGCGCAGGCCGAGCGACTGCACCAGGCGGAGGAAGGCTACTAGGGCGGCGGCCGGCCCGAAGAGCCAGGCCACTTCGACGCGCGAAGCCGACGGCGCGGCGGCATCGGCGTCGCGGACGAAGAGGGCGCGCCAGGCCGGCGCGGCAGGCGTGGGGGGGGCCGTCAGCGTATCAGGGTGGGACATACGAGGCGGAGGGAGGCGATCAGTAGGCGCCCGAACGGCAGAGCAGCGCCCGGACGGTGCGGAAGAGAATGACGAGGTCGAGCCAGATGGACCAGTTACGGATGTAATAGGGGTCCCACCGCTCCATCCCCTCGTTGCCGATGTCGCTGCGGCCGGAGACCTGCCAGAGGCCGGTGAGGCCGGGGCGGAGGCGCTGCCTGAGGGCCTGCGTGCGTTCGGAGAGTTCGCGGTGATGGTAGGCCGGCAACGGGCGCGGCCCGACGAGGCTCATCTCACCGCGCAGCACGTTCCAGAGCTGCGGCAGTTCGTCCAGCGAGGCGCGGCGGAGCCACCGGCCCGTGCGGGTCACGCGGGGGTCGCGCCGGAGCTTGAACGTGGCGTCCCACTCGGCCTGCAGCGCGGGGTCGTGGCGGAGGGCGTCGTGCAGCACGCGCTCGGCGTCGGGCACCATCGTGCGCAGCTTGATCGCGCGGAACGGCACGCCGCCCCTGCCGATGCGCTCCTGGTAGTAGAGCGCTGCGCCGCCGTCTTCCAGCCGGATGGCCAGCGCGGCGGCCAGGCACAGCGGCAACCACAGCGGCAGCGTCAGGGCCACGAGGGCGAGGTCGGCGGCGCGCTTGCCGAAGCGCGCCAGCGGGTCGAGCAGGTTGCTCGTCACCTCCAGGCCCAGCACGCCCGCCAGGTCGCGCGAGCGCACCCAGAGGGAGGGCACCTCGGCGAGGTCCGGGATGAGCAGCACCTGCTTGTAGCGGGCGAGCGGCCCTTCGAGCAGGCCGGCCGTGCGGTGCCGCCCGACGTCCGGGACGGAAAGGATGGCGACGGCGGCGTCCGGGAGCGCCGGGTCGGTGGGCCGGTACACGGGGAGGCCGGCCGCGCGCGGGTGCGAGCGCCCCGGCCGGTCATCCACGATGGCGACGGGGTGGTAGCCCAGGCCGCCCTCCTGCCGCAGCGTCTCGACCACGCGGCGCGTGGTGGCGCCGTTGCCGTAGAGCACGGTGGGGATGCCCCACTGCCCGGCCACGTACAGCAGCTTCTTGACGAGCGTGCGGGCGTAGGGCACCAGCACCAGGCTCAGCGCGAAGGCCATCGTGAGGGTCAGGCGGCTCGTCGCTTCGGATTGTTTGCTGAGGAAGAGCGCGAAGGCGGTCCCCACGAAGGCGAGGCCGAGCAGGAGCACCATCCGCCGCAGCTCTTCGACGGCGCCGAGCCCCCATCCGGGAAGGAGCCGGGCCGACCACGCGCCGAGCCACCAGGCCGGCAGCAGCAGCACGCTCCAGGCAGGGATCATCGGGTCGCCCATCCACCAGGCGCGGAGGCCGCCGGCCAGCAGCATGGCGGCCGCGAAGGCGAGGCCGTCGCCCAGGCCCAGCGCGGCGGCGTTGACGGCGCGGCGGCGGTGGTAGAGTACGGCGCGGCGGCGGCCGGCCGCCTCGGTCGTGCGCAGGTGGTGGAGGCTCGCCGCCGCCGCGTCGTTCGTCCGAACCGCTTCCGGCGGGGCTCCCGGCCGCGCAGGGGCACGGCGCAGGGAGCGGGCAGGCGGCGTTCGGAGAGCGTCGGGCATCGGGCGGAAGGCGCCGGAACGAGGGGCGGGCGGGCATCCCCCGGTATCGTCCTGGCGGGGCGGCCGGTTAAGGGCGCGGCGCCGGGCGGAGCCGCATCAGCTCCAGCAGCGCGAGCCCCACGAAACGTGGGTTGTGGCGCAGGTAGCGGCCGGCCAGGCGGCGCGGCTCGGTGGCCAGGCGGAAGGCCCATTCCAGCCCCGTGCGCTGCATCCAGGCGGGCGCCTGCGGCTTGCGGCCCGTGTGGAAGTCGAACGCGGCGCCGACGCCGATCAGGGCGGGCGCCTCGATCCGGCCGACGTGCGCGTGCATCCAGCGCTCCTGCTTCGGCATCCCGAGGCCCACCCACACCACGTCCGGCCGGGCGGCGTTGATGCGTTCCACGGCGGCCGCGTCCTCCTCCGGCGTGAGCGGGCGGAAGGGCGGCGTCTCGGCGCCCGCGACGACCAGGCCGGGGAAGCGCTCGCCGAGGCGGCGGGCGAGGTCGCCGGCCACGCCGTCGGCGCCGCCGTAGAAGTAGTGGCGATACCCGCGCTCCAGGCCGTGCGCGCAGAGTGCCAGCATCAGGTCCGGCCCGTAGACGCGGCGGACGTGGCGGCGGCCCCGCAGGCGGCTGATCCAGACGAGCGGCATGCCGTCCGGCGTCACGAGGCCCGCCTCGTTATGGATGCGGCGGAGGGCCGGGTCGTCCCAGCTCTCCATCACGCTGTGCACGTTCGAGACGCAGGCGTAGCGCGGTTCGCGCCGGGCGATCCAGCCGTCGATGGTGGCGAGCGCCCGGGGGATATCGACGGCGCTGACGCGGAGGCCGAGGATGTCGGTGACCGGAGGCTGCATCAGGCCGGCTGGGTCTCGAAGAGGGCGTTGAAGGTGGCGCGCTCGAAGACGGGGCACTGGCCGCCTTCGGTGGCGTCGAGCACGCGCCGGCCGTCCGCCTCGAAGGCGCGCCGGGCGAGCGCGTAGGCCATCTCGGAGCGGAGCAGGTCCGGGAGTTGTCACTTCGAGCCCTTGGGGAAGTAGTCCGGGTGGAAGTGGTTCTCGTCGCGCTCGGCGCGGCG
>JAWWAN010000019.1:0-16493 GCA_033721675.1 Rhodothermales bacterium
AGATCTTCATGGTGGCCGACCCCGACGTGCGGGCCGCCCGCCGGCGCGACGAGCTGGCCCGCCGGGGGCACGACGCACCGCTCCAGACGGTCCGCGAAGACCTGCTCCGGCGGGATCGCCAGGACGCCGGGCGCGCCATCGCGCCGCTGCGCCGCGCCGACGACGCGGTGGAGCTCGATACCAGCCGTCGCAGCTTCGAGGAACAGGTGCAATTCGTGATCGACAAAATCCGGGAACGGCAGGAAAAAGCGCCTGTATAACATCTTTCGCCTGCGAGGCGCGCGCGGCTGCATGCACGGCAGGCTTCCCGCCCGCACCGCCTCGCATCATCGACGTGCAACCCCAGACCCACGGGGCAGCCAGCCGGCGCGGGAAGACGGCACGGCGGCTCCGCAGACACGGCACCCCCGGGTGCCGGCATCCGCTAACGTACTTGTATGGCTGAAGAGCAGCAGAAGACCCTCGACCCCCAGGACGCCGCCGAGGAGACGGTCGCCACCGAACAGCTCGACGACACGCCCGCCGTGGCGCAGATCGGCGACGAAACCGCCGCCGTGCTCGACACCGGCACCGAGCCCGTCCACCCCGACGCGCCGGACGCGTCCGGCGACGGCGCGGAGGTGCCCACCAAAGAAGAAGGCATCCCGCAGGCCGCCGAGGCGGCCCAGACCCCGGCCGGCGAGCCCAAGACGGCTGCCGAGGCCGGCGCCGCCGCCGCCGAACCCGACAGCGAGGACGCCCCCGGGCTGGTCGCCCAGGCCGCTGAGGCCGCCAAGCAGGCTGCCGAGGCCGTCGCCGACACCGTCAGCGAGGCCGCCGAGGCCGTCGCCGCCGCCGTGACCGGCAGCGAAGACGACGCCGAAGCCGAGACGGAGGACGACGGGGAGCAGAAGTCCATCCTCGAAGCCGCCGTCGCCGACGCCGTCAGCGACATGGAGGTCCCCGAGGCCGACGCGTCCGAGATGATCATCGGCGGGGAGCGCGAGCCGATCACGTCCATCGAAGGCGCCGGCGCGCTCACCCATGCCCCGCAGCGCGGCTACACCGGCGAGATCGTCGGGCGCGTGGTCAAGCTCGAAGACCTCGAAGAGACGCTCGAAGAAGAAGAGAGCTACGCGGGCTACGATCAGCTCAAGGCGCTCATCGAGCAGACCCTCACCGACGTCTCGGAGCACGAGATCGTCAAGGGCCGCGTGGTGTCGGTCGGCGAGAAAGACATCGTCATCGACATCGGCTTCAAGAGCGACGGCGTCGTGCCCAAGAACGAGTTCGACCGCGCGCTCGAAGCGGGCGACGAGGTCGAGGTCTACCTGGAGCGCATCGAAGACTACCACGGGCAGCTCGTCCTCTCCAAGACCAAGGCCGACAAGTTCCGCCGCTGGGAGAAGATCGAGAACGCGTTCGAGAACGAGGAAGTCCTTGAAGGCACCATCATCCGCCGGATCAAGGGCGGCATGATCGTCGACCTCCTCGGCGCCGAGGCGTTCCTCCCCGGCTCGCAGATCGACGTCCGGCCCGTGCGCGACTTCGACGCGTACCTGGAGAAGCGGATGGAGTTCAAGATCGTCAAGATCAACCCGTCCAACGAGAACGTCGTCGTCTCGCACAAGGCCCTCATCGAGAAGGAGCTGGAAGCCCAGCGCGACCAGATCCTGTCCACGATGGAGGCCGGCCAGATCCTCGAAGGGACGGTCAAGAACATCACCGACTTCGGCGTCTTCATCGACCTCGGCGGCGTGGACGGCCTGCTCCACATCACCGACCTCTCGTGGGGCCGCGTCTCGCACCCCTCGGAGCTCGTCGACCTCGACGAGAAGATGAAGGTGGTGGTGCTGGACTACGACAAGGAGCGCCAGCGCATCTCGCTGGGCCTGAAGCAGCTCCAGCCGCACCCGTGGGAGACCATCAACGAGAAGTTCGCCCAGGGCCAGGTGGTCGAGGGCAAGGTCGTCTCGATCACCGACTACGGCGCCTTCGTGGAGCTGGAGAAGGGCATCGAGGGGCTCGTCCACATCTCCGAGATGAGCTGGACGGATCACATCCGCCATCCCTCGCAGAAAGTCTCGCTAGGCCAGCTGGTCAACGTCAAGATTCTGAACATCGACCACGAGGGCAAGAAGATCTCCCTCGGCATGAAGCAGCTGGAGTCCAACCCGTGGCACGGCCTCTCGGAGCGCTACCCCCCGGGCACGGTGCTGCGCGGCAAGGTCCGCAACATCACCAACTTCGGCGTCTTCGTCGAGATCGAGCCGGGCATCGACGGGCTCGTCCACATCAGCGACCTGTCGTGGACGCGCAAGGTCAAGCACCCCGGTGAGATGGTGAAGAAAGGCCAGGAGCTCGACGTCGTCATCCTGGACGTCGACGAGGACCGGCAGCGCGTGTCGCTGGGCCATAAGCAGATCTCGACGAACCCGTGGGCGGACCTCGCGAACGTCTACAACGAGGGCACCGACACCGAGGTCGAGGTCACGGCCATCGAAGACAAGGGCCTCGTGGTGGCGCTCAACCTGGACGTCGAGGGCTTCGTGCCGTCGAGCGAGCTCCGGCACGGCCCGCAGGGCTTCCAGAGCAGCTACCAGGTGGGCCAGCAGCTCGAGCTGCGCGTGATCCGCTTCGACCAGAGCTCGAAAGAGATCATCCTCAGCGAGACGGCCAAGGACTATGCGGCGCAGCGCGCCGAGCGCCAGGCCGAGCAGCGCGAGCGCCGCGAAGAGCGCCAGCGCGAGGAGCGCGCCGTGCGCGACTTCCAGCAGAAGAGCGCCTCCGGCCCGACGACGTTGGGCGAGCTGAGCGGTCTCGAAGACCTCAAGCGCCAGATGGAAGCCGCCGAGCAGGCCGCCGAAGCCGATGCACCGGCCGCCGAGGAAGCTGCGCCGGAGGAACCGACGGCCGAGGCAACGGCTGAGACCGAGGCGAAGGCCGAGACCGAGGCTCCGGCCGCGGAGGAACCGCCCGCCGAGGCCACCGAGGAGACGCCCGCCGAGGACGCTGCAGTGGATGCGCCCGAGGCTGCCGACGCCGACGGCCTGCCGACCGGCGACCAGGGCGACGAGCCCGTGGCGACCCTCGAAGCGGGTGAGTCCGTCGAAGAGGTCGAGAGCTTCACCAAGCCGACCGGCGACGAGCGCGCGGTGACGAAAGAAGCCGTCGTCGAGCAGGCCACGGAGACCGAAGACGCCGAGGCCGCCTCCGACGAGGAAGACGCCGAGGCGCCGACGGCCGAGGCCGACGCGGCGGAAGAAGCCGACGACGACGCGGACGAGAAGGCCTGATCCGCATCCGGCTCAAGGAACCCTGCAGAGGGCGGCGTCCAGACCGGGCGCCGCCCTCTTGCGTTCGGTGCCTTCCGGCGATTCCGTACGCGGCTGGAAGGTCTTCGCGCCAGCGGCTATACTGGCACGGAGCGGGGTGAATCCTGCCCCATCCCTTCACCCTTTCGCAGCGCGATGGAATCCGCCACATTCTCCGGTGCCAGCAACTCGTTCACGCTTCGCCTCGCGCTCTCCAACCGCCCGGGCACGCTCGCCCGCGTCACCCAGGTCATCGGCGAGGTGGGGGCCAACATCGGCGCCATCGACATCGTCCGCGTCGAGCAGGACACGCTCACGCGCGACATCACGGTCTACGCCGCCCGCAACGACATGAGCGAGCAGATCGTGCAGCGGCTAGACGCGATGGAGGGCGTCCGCGTCGTCCATTTCTCGGACCGGACGTTCCTGCTCCATCTGCACGGCAAGATCGAGGTGCGGAGCAAGATGCAGATCCGCACCCGCGACGAGCTCTCGATGGCCTACACGCCCGGCGTGGCGCGCGTCTGCCGGGCCATCGCCGAGGACCCGCGTCGCGTCTTCGGCCTGACGATCAAGGGCACGACGGTCGCCGTCGTCACCGACGGCACGGCCGTCCTCGGGCTGGGCGACATCGGCCCGGAGGCGGCGCTGCCGGTGATGGAGGGCAAGGCGCAGCTCTTCAAGGAGTTCGGCGACGTCAACGCGTTCCCCATCTGCCTGGCGACGAAGGACGTGGACGCGATCGTCGAGACCGTCAAGCGGCTCGCACCGGGCTTCGGGGGCATCAACCTCGAAGACATCGCCGCGCCGCGCTGCTTCGAGATCGAGCGGCGGCTCAAGGAAGAACTGGACATCCCCGTCTTCCACGACGATCAGCACGGCACGGCCGTGGTCACCACGGCGGCGCTCATCAACGCGCTCAAGGTGGTCGGCAAGGCGCCCCGCGACCTCAAGGTGGTGATGATGGGGGTGGGCGCCGCCGGCACGGCCGTCACGCGGATGCTGATGGACCTGGGCGTCGAGAACATCATCGGGTTCGACCGCAAGGGCGCCCTCCACACCGGGCGGGACGACCTCAACGACGAAAAGCGGCGGTACGCCGAGGCGACAAACCCGGACGGCGTGCGCGGTACGCTCAAGGAAGTGATGCAGGGCGCCGACGTGTTCATCGGCCTCTCGGTGCCCGGCGTCATCGACGAAGAGGACCTGCGGCACATGGCCGAGGCACCCATCGTCTTCGCGATGGCGAACCCGGATCCTGAGATCGCGCCGGAGCGGGCGTGGCCCTACGTGGCCGTCATGGCGACGGGGCGCAGCGACTATCCCAACCAGATCAACAACGTCCTCTGCTTCCCCGGCATCTTCAAGGGAGCGCTGGACTGCCGCGCGCGGGACATCAACGAGCCCATGAAGATGGCCGCCGCCCGCGCCATCGCCGGCACCATCGACGAACGCTCGCTCGCGCCCGGCTACATCATCCCGAGCGTATTCGACCAGCGCGTGGCCCCGGCCGTCGCCGAGGCCGTGCACGCCGCGGCGGTCGAGAGCGGCGTCGCCCGCAAGACGAACTGAATCAGCGCCGGACGTGTGGGGCCGCCGGCCCGTCGGTGCGCGGGGGCGTCACCACGACGGTGAGCGAGTCGGTGGCGGTGCCGTGCGCGTTGGACAGCCGGAGCGCGACGCGGTACGTGCCGGGCTCGGCAAACCGGTGCCGGGCGAAGAGGCTGCGGCCCGTCGCGCCGTCCCCGAAGTCCCACCGGATCGTGACCGGCAGCGTGGCGACGTCGAGGTTCGTGCGGGCCGAGAACACGGCGTCTTCTCCGGCCGGGAGGGTGCGCGGCCCGTCGATCTCGTGAATCTGCACGGGGACGGCCGAAGAGCGGAACAGGGAGGTGAGGCGGAGGGGTACGTCGTGCGTCTGGGCGAGCGCTGCTGCGGGTGCCGTCAGCATCCAGAGCAGGACGCCCAGGATCAGGTGTCGGCGGGAGGACATCGGTCTGCGGAAGATCGGTTCGAGGGGGGTGTGACCTATCCATCCGATGCATTCAAAACGCGTACCAGGGCCGGGATGCGGGCTTCGGGGACGGATGCCGGCTGCAACGCTGACACGCCGGGCGCGACAAAGCTACAGAGGGGCTGACAGAGGATCAGAAGACTCACCATCTGTTCACGTCCGCCGCTTGAAGCGGCCGGCCCGATTCGGTAAACTGAGCGGGATATCCACAGCATTCTAGCGAAGGACGATTATGATAGCGACGGAGAATGGAACCGCGATCCGGCAGGTGCTGGACGCGCTGGACCTGGGCGGTGCGCCCGTAGGCTTCGCCATCGGCGGCCGGTACGAGCCGGGCGGCGGCCCGCGCATCACGTCTCACAGCCCCATTGATGGCGCGGCCATCGCGGAGGTGGGGACGGCGACGGTCGAGGAGGCGGAATCGGCCATTGCAGCCGCGGCTGAGGCGTTCGAGGCCTGGCGCACGGTGCCCGCGCCGGTGCGCGGCGAGCTGGTGCGCCGCTACGGGCAGGCCCTGCGCGAGCACAAGGAAGCGCTCGGCGCCCTCGTCACGCTCGAAGTGGGCAAGATCCGGGCGGAGGCCGAGGGAGAAGTGCAGGAGATGATCGACATCTGCGACTTCGCCGTGGGGTTGAGCCGGCAGCTCTACGGGCTCTCCATCCAGAGCGAACGCCCGGAGCACCGGTTGACGGAGCAGTGGCATCCGCTCGGGCCGGTAGGCGTGATCACGGCCTTCAACTTCCCCGTGGCCGTCTGGGCCTGGAACGCCGCGCTCGCCTTCGTCTGCGGCGACCCCGTCGTCTGGAAGCCCTCCGAAAAGGCCCCGCTGTGCGCGCTGGCCTGCCACCGCCTCCTCCAATCCGTCGTCGACGACTTCGAAGAAGCTCCGGAGGGGCTGAGCGTGCTGATCCAGGGGGGGCGCGACGTGGGCCATGCCGTGGCCGCCTCGCGCGCGCTGCCGCTGATCTCGGCCACCGGCTCCATCCCGATGGGCCGGGCGGTGGGGCAAACCGTGGCGGCGCGGCTGGGCCGCTCCTTGCTCGAACTCGGCGGCAACAACGCCA
The DNA here is from genome assembly GCA_033721675.1 of Rhodothermales bacterium. Taxonomy (GTDB): domain Bacteria; phylum Bacteroidota; class Rhodothermia; order Rhodothermales; family JAWWAN01; genus JAWWAN01. The sequence goes on from JAWWAN010000019.1 coordinate 6,372, forward strand.
TGATCGTCACCCCGACGGCCGACCTCGACCTCGCCGTGCGCGCCATCACGTTTTCGGCGGTCGGCACGTGTGGCCAGCGGTGCACCTCGCTGCGCCGCCTGATCGTCCATGAGGACGTCAAAGACGGGCTCCTGGACCGCCTCAAGAAGATCTACGAGACCGTCGCCGTCGGCGATCCGCGCGCGGACGGCGTGCTCGTCGGGCCGATGATCGACGCCGACGCGGCCGGCCAGATGCAGCGGGCGCTGGAGGCGGCACGCGAGCAGGGCGGCACCGTGTGGGGGGGCGAGCGCGTCACGGACGGCGTGCCGGAGGGCGGCGCCTACGTGCGCCCCGCCCTCGTCGAGATCGCGCACGACGCCGAGATCGTCCACACCGAGACCTTCGCCCCTATCCTCTACGTACTCCCGTACGCGGACTTTGACGAGGCCGTGGCGATCCAGAACGAGGTGCCGCAGGGGCTCTCCAGCGCCATCTTCACGAATGACATCCGCGAAGCCGAGCAGTTCTGCGGCCCGGCCGGCAGCGACTGCGGGATCGCCAACGTCAACATCGGCACGAGCGGCGCGGAGATCGGCGGCGCCTTCGGCGGCGAGAAGGAGACCGGCGGCGGCCGCGAGAGCGGCTCCGACGCCTGGAAGTACTACATGCGCCGCGTCACCAACACGGTCAATTACGGCCGCGCCCTGCCCCTCGCCCAGGGCATCACGTTCGACGTCTGATCTACGCGCCGCGCGGACGCTCGCTTCCTCCACCCAGTCTCTCCTCGCCATGGCAGAACCCACGACGCTCGACCTCACCGGCCGCCTCGCGCAGCGCGTGCAGACCGTTCCGCCGAGCGGCATCCGGCGCTTCTTCGAGATCGCCGCGACGATGGACGACGTGATCTCGCTGGGCATCGGCGAGCCGGACTTCGTCTCCCCCGAGCCCATCATCGACGCGGCCGTGGCGTCGTTGCGGGCGGGGCGGACGGGCTACACCTCCAACGCCGGGCTGTCGGAGCTGCGCGAGGGGATCGCCGGCGAGCTGAAACGGCTCTACGACGTCGCCTACGATCCGGCGCGCGAGATCCTGGTCACCGTCGGCGTCAGCGAGGCGTTGCAGCTCGCGATGCTCGCGATGCTCGACCCCGGCGACGAGATCCTGATCCCGGAGCCGTGCTTCGTCAGCTACGGACCCACTGCAATCTTCGCCGGCGGCACCGTCGTCTACGTGCCCACGTCCGTCGAGAACGACTTCCAGGTGACGGCCGAAGACATCGAGCGCCGCATCACGGACCGCACGAAGGTGCTGTTCCTCGCCTATCCCAACAACCCCACGGGCGCGGTGCTGCGGCGCGAGGTCGTGGAGGACATCGCCGAGGTCGTCGCCCGGCACGACCTGCTGGTGATCTCGGACGAGATCTACGACCGGCTCGTCTACGGGGAGGCCCACGCGAGCGGGCACGTGTGCCTGCCGTCCGTCGAGGCGCTGCGGGAGCGGACGGTGCTGCTGGGCGGCTTCTCGAAGAACTACGCTATGACGGGCTGGCGTCTGGGCTATGCGTGCGCGCCCGAGCCGATCTACCGGGCGATGTACAAGCTGCACCAGTACATCATCATGAGCGCCCCGAGCCCGTCGCAGTACGGCGGCATCGCAGCCATCGCCGATTGCCAGGATGAGGTCGAGGCGATGCGCCGCGCCTACGACCAGCGCCGCCGCACCATCGTGGACGGCCTCCGCGCCGCGGGCCTGCCTACGTTCGAGCCGGAAGGCGCATTCTATGCCTTCCCGGACATCCGCTCCACCGGGCTTTCGTCCGAGGACTTCGCACAGGAGCTGCTGCGTGAGGAGCACGTGGCCGTCGTGCCCGGCGATGCCTTCGGGCCGAGCGGGGCGGGGTTCGTGCGGTGCTCGTACGCGACGGCCCAGGAACAGATCGAAGAAGCCGTAGAACGCATCGGCCGCTTCGCGCGGAAGCACCAGGCGTGAGGGCCGCACTCCAGATCGCCGGGGTCGCCGTGTTCTCCGTGGCCCTTCATCTCGTGCTGGGGTGGGCGTGGACGCTCGGGGCCGGCATCGCTGCCGGGCTCTGGGCCGGGCCGCGCGGATGGCTCCTCGGCGGGGCGGGCGTAGGGATGGCCTGGGGTGCCCTCGTGCTCTACAACTACGCCGTCGCGGCCGAACCCGTCGGGCAGATGGCATCGACGATGGGCGGCATCCTCGGGGGGATGCCCGGTGCGGCCACGCTCGGCCTGACGCTCCTCGTCGGCATCCTGCTCGGCGCGGCCGGCGGGGGCGTGGGCACGCAACTGCGCCGGCTCGCCCGGCCCCGGTGAACCGGGGCGGCTCGATGCCGTAGGCAGGATCGGCCGCCCTCCCTGAAAACCGTTATTGCAAAGTAAAAGAATGCGAAGCAAAGAAGAGCTTCAGACGCTGTTGGAGCGTGCGTACACGCTCGGGAGGTATCTTTGACGTCGCCGCCCGTGAAGAACGGCTGGCGGCGCTGAACGAAAAGCGCCTCGCCCCGGGCTACTGGGACGACCCCGCCGCCGCCCAGCAGACCGAGAAAGACATCGCCGCCGAGAAGGAGTGGGTCGATGCCTGGGAGGCGCTCCGGCGCCGCGCCGAAGACATCGAAACGCTGCTCGAACTCGCCGACGAGGAAGATGCGGACCTGCGCGGCGAGATCGACGCCGAGGCCAACGCGCTCGAACGGCAGGTCGCCGCGCTCGAACTGCGATCCATGCTGAGCGGCCCGGACGACCACCGCAATGCGATCGTCACGATCAATCCGGGCGCGGGCGGCACCGAGAGCCAGGACTGGGCCGAGATGCTGCTGCGCATGTATACGCGCTGGGGGGAGCAGCAGGGCTACGGCGTCACGATGCTCGAACACCAGCCGGGCGACACCGCCGGCATCAAGAGCGCCACGCTCCGCCTGGAAGGGCGGATGGCCTACGGATACCTCAAGTCGGAGTCCGGCGTGCACCGGCTCGTGCGCATCTCGCCGTTCGACTCCAGCGGGCGCCGCCACACCTCCTTCGCCAGCGTCTTCGTCTATCCCGAGATCGACGATTCCATCGACGTGGAGCTGAATCCCGCCAACGTCGAGTTGCAGACGTTCCGCAGCGGTGGCAAAGGCGGGCAGAACGTGAACAAGGTGGAGACGGGCGTGCGGCTCATCTGGACGGGCGCGCTCTCGAACGGCGAAGAGGCCCGGGTGGTGGCCGAGTGCACCGAGGAGCGCAGCCAGCTCCAGAACCGCGAGCGGGCCACCGTGATGCTCAAGAGCCGCATCTATCAACTGGAGCGCGAGATCCAGGAGGCCGAGAAGAACAAGCGGGAGTCCCAGAAGAAGAAGATCGAGTGGGGCAGCCAGATCCGCTCGTACGTCTTCCAGCCCTACACGATGGTCAACGACCACCGTACCGACGTCAAGCTGACGGATGTGCACGCCGTCATGAACGGCGACATCGACGAGCTGATCAAGGCCTACCTGCTGCAAGAGGCGAATGCATGACGGCAGGGAGGCTCAGGTTGCTTCCCCGAGGCGCGGATCGATGGGGAATGGCACGGCGGGCTCCATCTCCAACTCCGCGAAGTCCGGATGGCGGATGTTGATGAGGTAGTTGCGCTGAAAAGGGACGACGGCGGACGGAACCTCCAGCACCACCGAGGCCCGGGTCGTGAACCAGTACGAGCCGATCTCCTGGGTCGACGCCGGCCACGGCCAGGCCTGCCAGTCGGCTGGGAGCACGTCCGCCGGAAGGCGCAGCAGATGGCGTGCTTCGTCCAGCATGATGGTGATGACGGCGTACGGCATCGTCAGGAGGGCAAGGCGCTCCGTGTGGACGAGCGTTTCCAGGAGGGCCGTCGCGGGGGCATCGGCGGCATAGACCATCGGGATGCCGGACGGGTGCCAGCGGCCCCGGCCGCGTGATCCGCGGAAGGCGTCTCCGGCGTAAGCCTGCTTCGTGAGGCGGTAGATGCGCATGCGGGATCCGGCCGGCCGTTCAGCCTGCGGCGGTTTCGCCGATCACAGTCAGCATATCCTCCACTTCGCGCAGGCCCGGCTCGGTGTCCAGCCGTTCCAGCGGCGTCTCGCCTCGCAGAACGGACTTCGGGGTCGTGAGCCAGGCCCGGGCCGCCTGCTCGTCGTGCTCGAACGCGGTGAGCGCGCGCGCGAAGATATGGAGCAGCCTCCACAGGCGGTCCGACTCTGCCGGGGAGAGCCGCTGCTCGGCCTTGCGGCGTCGTTGGAGGGTGCGGGAGGAGACATGGAGGGTCCGCTCGAGTTCTTCGAGGCTCAGGCCGAGCCGTTCGCGCAGGGCATCCAGCGTGGCGAGATCGATGCCTTCGCGCACGCGGGAGGCGTCCGGCGCCGCAGGCGGGGGAGCGGAGCGGCCCGCCAGATACTCCCGCAGATCCGCCTCGAACGTGGCTTGATCGGTCGCGGGGGTCATCGTCGCGCTCATGGCGTCCGGGGTCGGATGGAAAGGCACTGAGCAAGGGTACGGACACCTGCCGGATGGGTTCCGGCGTTTGTCGTAGCCGGCTGGCGGCGGTGCATTGCAAATGAAGGAGGCAGCCCCGTTCTTGTGCGCGGCGTGCAGGCTGCCGCCCTTCTTTCGTGATCAGGGTCTCCGTCTTCCACCCGCACCGCTCGCACGATGCCTGAACGGCTCCAGTTCGATTTCCTCGTCATCGGGAGCGGCGTGGCGGGGCTGTCCTACGCGCTGGCCGTGGCCGAGCACGGGCGGGTGGGCATCGTCACGAAGAAAGAGACGGCGGAGTCGAACACGAACTACGCGCAGGGCGGCATCGCCGCGGTCATCGCGGCGGAAGACTCCGTCGATCAGCACATCGAAGACACGCTGGTGGCCGGCGCGGGGCTCTGCGACCGCGAGGCCGTGGAGGTGGTCGTGCGGGAAGGGCCGGGCCGGATCCGGGCCCTGATGGAATGGGGCGCCTCGTTCACCCGGAACGCGGAGGGGGACCTGCACCTCGGAAGGGAGGGGGGGCACTCGGTCAACCGCATCGTCCACGCCGCCGACGCCACGGGGCGCGAAGTCGAGCGGGCGTTGCTGGCCTCGGTGCGGGCGCATCCCCGCATCGAGATCTTCGAGTACCATCTGGCGGTCGACCTCATCACGGAGCACCACCTGGGCCAGCACGTCACCCGCCTCCGGCCGGACGTCCACTGCTACGGCGCCTACGTCTACGACGAGCGGGAGGACGTCGTCCGGACGTTTCTCGCCAAGGTGACGCTGCTGGCGACGGGCGGCAGCGGGCGCGTCTATCTGCACTCGACCAACCCGAAGATCGCCACGGGGGACGGCGTGGCGATGGCGTACCGGGCCAAGGCGCGCATCGTGAACATGGAGTTCGTCCAGTTCCACCCGACGTCGCTCTATCATCCGGAGGCGGGCTCGTTCCTGATCTCCGAGGCCGTGCGCGGGGAGGGGGGGCGGCTCTACAACCAGGCCGGCGAGCGGTTCATGCCCGGCTACGACGCCCGTGCCGAGCTGGCCCCCCGCGACATCGTGGCCCGCGCCATCGACGATCAGCTCAAGCAGCGGGGGGAGGCGTACGTCCTGCTGGATATCTCCCACCGCCCCGCGCACCACATCGAGGAGCACTTCCCGACGATCCTCGCCACGTGCGCGCGGTTCGGCATCGACATCACCCGGGAGCCGATCCCGGTGGTGCCGGCGGCGCATTACCAGTGCGGCGGCGTCCAGACGGATCTCCACGCGCGGACGTCCATCGCGGGGCTGTTCGCGTGTGGCGAAGTGGCGTATACCGGACTCCACGGTGCGAACCGTCTTGCCAGCAACTCGCTGCTGGAGGCGCTCGTCTTCAGCCACCGTGCCATCGACGCCGCGCTCGGTTACGCCCGTACGGCCGCCCACCGCACCGACGTGCCGGACTGGGATGACAGCGGCACCGGACGGCCCAACGAGTGGGTGCTCGTCTCGCACAACCGGGAGGAGCTGCGGCGCGTGATGTGGGACTACGTCGGCATCGTCCGCTCCTCGCTCCGGCTCGAACGCGCCCGCCGCCGCACCCACCTGCTCTACGAAGAGACCGAGGACTTCTACAACCGCACCCGCGTATCGACCGGCCTGTGCGAGCTGCGCAACATGATCGCCGTCGCCTTCCTCATCATTCGCTCGGCCCAGATGCGGCGCGAGAGCCGGGGCTTGCATTTCATGCTGGACTACCCGGAGCCCGTAGAGGCCGAGCGCCGTCCGACGCTCGTCTAGAAGCTATTGCGAAAGCCAGCTTGCCTGGCGAGCGCGCGCGCCTCGGGCCGCCGCGGCGGTGCGATGCCGCCGCGTGCAGCCCGAGAGGCGTTTTGCACTAGCCTCCAGGTAGAAAACCCTGGGCCTCCCGGTGTGGAGCGGTCTTTACGGGGAGTGCATGCTAGACGGGGACGCTTCGGCGCAAGAGCTCCAGGGAATCTTTGCTCACCACGGGCTCGACCATCTCATGCCGGCCCGGCTTCGAGAGGATGGGGAGCAGGCGCCGGCGGCAGGGCGGGGTGTAGAGGAGGAGGTCCGTCTCGGCCGTGAGCTGTTCGAGCGGGGCGTCTTCTACCGACGTCGCCAGCGTCGGGCCGGAGAAACCGGCCGTAGCGCGCAGCTCGGCGAGGAGGGGCGGGATGGCATCTGCGCCCCGGGTCACGAGCCCTAGCGTCTGGTGGGGCAGCAGCCGTGCCACCCGTTCCAGCGCCTCAGGCGAAAGGAACGTCACGACGCCGAGCGCGTCGGCCCGGGGCAGCACGTCCAGCACGCGTCGAAGCTCCGCGTGGCGGGTGAAGACGTACTCGGCATCCTGATGGCGTTCCAGCTCGGCGAACGTCGCCGCGTCGACCGGCTGCTGGAGAGCATCGGCGATCTGGCCAGCGCAGAGATCCGACATCTCGCGGTAGGGGGCGGCGAAGAGGAGCTTCCGCTGCGCCGTGGCGCTCTTGATCAGACCCTGCTGCTCGGCTACCAGGTGCTCGACCTCGGCCTCCGTCAGCCCGAGCCCGATGAGGCGGTGGAGGGCCTCCTGCACTACGGCCGCCCCGCGCTCCATCCGTTCACTCTTGCCCAACGGGGCGCGGTCCAGCACGATGTACCCGCTGCCCACCCGTGCCTCGACGAGGCCCTCCCGCTCCAACTCCTGGTAGGCCTTACGGACGGTGTGGAACGAGATGCCCACCTGCCGTGCGAGGACCCGCGTGGACGGCAGGGTCTCGCTGATCTTGAAGTGCCCGCTCGCGATCAGGAACCGGAGCTGCTCGACGAGCTGGTCCTGAACGGACGTGCCGGCGGTGCGGTCGATCTGGATCATGCGGGCAGGGCGGCGTCAGTCGAAGTCGGAGCAGCTCATGAAGTAGTGGCAGTCCGGGCAGCGGTATTTGCAGCCGGCGTTGTGCAGGCGTGCACCGCAGTTCGGGCAATAGTCCCAGTAGTTCGCGGCCGTCGCCGGAGGGGGGGGCTCGGGGCGCGCCGACGGTTCTTCGGAGCGCGGTTCCGGCGTGCCAGAGCGCGTAGGGCGGAGTGGGGAGGGCATGGGAGGTCAGGCGTCGCGGGCAGCGTGCAGCGCGGTGAGCAGCGCGTCGGCCTCGGGCCAGGACTGGCGGTCGAACTCGTAGGCGGCGTCTCCGATGCCGGCTGTGATGGTGGACGGATCGAAGCGCAGCTCGTAGATCGGCCGCCACTGCAGGCGGCGCTCCGGCCCGGCGGCGGCCCAGACGGACCGGACGGCGGCCATTCCGGGGCGTACATGCACCTCCGCGGGCGTGGCGTGCATCCGGTAGAACGTCCACGCGGCGGCCAGCGCCAGCGCCAACGGGAAGCCGATGGTAAGAAACGGGAGTGCAGAGTACGTCTGAAGCACTGCCACCAGCGCCCCGATCATCAGGGGGAGGAAGCACGTGGCGAGCGGCGCGACGAGGCGGCGCGCGAACGTCCACCGCCGCGAGAGCCCGCCGGGGTGTTCCAGGCTGTGGAAGGATGCGCGGCCCGGGAGCGCCTCCCGGGCCGGGGCAGGCATGGAAGCCGATTCGTTCACGCCGTCCGCGCCGCTGCCTCGGCCACACCCGTCGGTGCGAAGCAGCGCGGTACCGGGAGGTCTTTGGTCGTGCGGAGGCCCGGCGTCGCCGCGCGCACCAGCGGTACGGCATTGACGAGCGCGGCGACCGTCGCAGTGTCGCCGAAGATGCCGCCAGGGACCACCAGCCGGACGGGCGGCGTGCCGGTGACCTGAACGGCGTCGTGCGGGTCTTCGGCGCCGACGTACATCTTGAGGTCGAGTTCGACGAGGGGTTCCTCGCCCACGAAGCCCGTTATTGCATGATGGATGCCCGCCACCGACCCGGCCTCGACGCGTGAGTACGGCGTCTCGATGTCGCGATCGGCCCGCATCGGCTCCAGCGTTTCCTCGACCCGGTCGAACGTCCATCCGAGGCCGTCGGCGACGAGCAGCATCGACTCCCGGAGCCCGATGTGGCCGAAGGTGCCGGTGGCCTTGCGGGCCTCGAACTCCTCCACGGTGATGCCCGCGCCCACCTTGCGCTGGAGCGGAGCGCGGCGCTTCCCGGCATCCACCACGCGCTCGGCGCGCAGGTGCGTCACGTCCGTGCAGACGCCGGTGGCGGAAAGGGCGAGGGTGTCCATCGCGTAGCCCGGATTGACGCCGGTGCCGAGTACGGCCACGCCGTGCCGCTTGGCGGTGGCGTCGAGCGTGTGCGACCGCACCGGGTGGCGCTCGAAGGGATACGCCAGCTCCTCGGTGGAGGAGACCACGTGCGCACCGGCCTCGATGCAGCGGACGAGCTGAAGCATCACCCGGTCCAGAAACGAGCTGGTGGTGTGCACCACCACGTCGGGGAGGGTCTGCGCCAGCACCCGGTCCGCATCGTCATCCACTACGATCCCGGTAGTCGCCTCGCGGCCCAGCAACTCGGCGAGGTCGCGCCCGGCCTTGTCGGGATCGATGTCGATGGCGCCCACGAGGCGGACGTGCCCGGCGGCCTGCTTGTCGAGAAGGACGCGGGCCGTCTCCACCCCGATGGGGCCGAGCCCGTACTGAACGACGCGAATAGGCATGAAAAACGTGCTTGGGTTGTGAAGGCGAGGGGGCGCGGCCAAGATACGAACCGCCTGCCCGCCGCGACAGCGCGGCGCCGGGGGCCGGGATCAGGCTTCGAGCGCGGCGGCTTCCGGCTCCTCGGCCGCGTCGTCCGCCAGGAACGGATAGGCGAAGTGGGTGGCGGGCTCGAACGTCTCTTTGATCGTGCGGGCCGAGACCCACCGCATCAGGTTCATGGCAGAGCCGGCCTTGTCGTTCGTCCCGGAGGCCCGCGCGCCGCCGAACGGCTGCTGCCCGACGACGGCGCCGGTGGGCTTGTCGTTGATGTAGAAGTTGCCGGCGGCGTTCTCCAGGCGCTCCGTGGCCGTCGCGATGGCGCGGCGGTCCCGCGCGAAGATCGAGCCGGTGAGAGCATACGGCGAGGTCTCGTCCACGAGCTTCAGCGTCTCTTCGAAGCGCGCATCCGGATACGCGTAGACGGTCACGACCGGCCCGAAGATCTCCTCGCACATCGTCCGGTACTGGGGGTCGTCGACGCGCAGGACAGTCGGCTGGATGAAGAAGCCTTCCTCATCGGAATAGGTGCCGCCGTGCAGGACTTCGACGCCTTCCGCGTCGCGCGCCCGGTCGATGTAGCCGGTGATATTCCCGTACGATTTCTCATCGATGACGGCGTTGACGAAGTGGGAGAAGTCCTCGACCGTGCCCACGGTGATTTCCGAGAGCTGGTCGAGCATCTCGCGCTCGACGGCGTCGTAGAGCGACTGCGGCAGGTACACGCGCGAGGCCGCGGAGCATTTCTGGCCCTGATACTCGAAGCCCCCCCGCACGATGGCCGTGGCGACGCTCGTGGCGTCGGCCGAGGGGTGGGCCACGATGAAGTCCTTCCCGCCAGTCTCGCCCACGATGCGTGGATAGGTGCGGTAGTGGGCGATGTTGTTCCCGATCGTGCGCCACATGTGCTGGAACGTGCCCGTCGAGCCTGTGAAGTGCAGGCCGGCGAGGTGCTCCGAGGCGAAGGCGGGGTCCCCGACGTCGGCGCCGTGGCCCGGCACC
>JAWWAN010000020.1:0-15919 GCA_033721675.1 Rhodothermales bacterium
CCATCGCCCTCCCGCGCGCCATCGCCCTCCCGCGCGCCATCGCCCTCCCGCGCGCCATCGCCCTCCCGCGCGCCATCGCCCTCCCGCGCGCCATCGCCCTTCTGCTCACACCCGTTGTCATCCCGAGCGGAGCCCGTAGGGCGGAGCTGAGGGATCTCGCCGGTTCAGGATGGCGCCATCCTACACGGGCGAGATCCCTCGACTTCGCTCGGGATGACAAAGTGGTGGGGGCGCGATGACAAAGTGGTGGGGGCGCGATGACAAAGTGGTGGGGGCGCGATGACGAGAGGGGGGCGACCAGTCCGGGTGATGGCTGGGCGGGAGCGGAGGGGCAGGCCGGCGTGGGAAGAAGATCTCGCGAAGGCGGAATCATATTCCTCTGGAGTTGAATATATTGCACTCGTCATGACAAGTCATTACGTTGTGTGGGGAATTCGCCCGCGCCGTGACGATTGCGTGGCCCGGCAGCGGGCGCGCGCGCCGCCGCGTATCTTGCGCGCCGGTGCCGATGTCTCCTCGAACCTACGGACCCTCCCATGCTGGATCTGCTCTCCGCACCCTGGCCCTGGTACGTGGCCGGGCCGCTCATCGGGCTGATGGTGCCGGCGCTGCTGCTCATCGGCGGCAAGCTCTTCGGCATCTCGGCCAACCTGCGGCACCTCTGCGCCGCCACGGTCCCCGGCCGCAACGACTTCTTCCGGTACGACTGGAAGCGGGCGGGCCTGTGGAATCTGACGCTCGCCGCCGGCATCGTCCTGGGCGGCGTGATCGCGGCGACGCTGCTCGCCAGCCCGGACCCCACCGTCGGCATCTCGGAGGCCACGCGCGCCGACCTGGCGGCGCTCGGCATCACCGACTTCACGGGGCTGATGCCGTCCGAAGTCTTCTCGTGGAGCGGGCTGCTGAGCGTGCCCGGCTTCGTGATGATCGTCGCCGGGGGCTTCCTCGTCGGCTTCGGGGCGCGGTACGCGGGCGGCTGCACGTCCGGTCACGCCATCACCGGGCTGGCCGATCTGCAGGTGCCGTCGCTGGTGGCCGTCGTCGGGTTCTTCGTTGGCGGCCTGATCGTGACCCATTTCGTCCTGCCTTATCTGCTATAGAGGAAGAACGATGCGCACTGCCACACCGGAACAGGAGGGCGTCAGCGCCGTCACCACGCCTGCTCGCAAGGCGGAGGGGCTGGCGATCTACCTCGTCCTCGGCATCCTCTTCGGCATCATCCTGACCAAAAGCGAGGTCATCTCGTGGTTTCGGATCCAGGAGATGTTTCGCTTCCAGAGCTTCCACATGTACGGCATCATCGGCTCGGCCGTGGTGGTGGCCGCCGTGTCGGTGGCCCTCATCAAGCGGCTGGGCGTGACGACCCTGCACGGCGAGCCGATCGCGATCCCCCCGAAGCAGTGGGAGACGGGCACGCGGTATTGGCTCGGCGGTACGCTCTTCGGGCTCGGCTGGGCGCTCCTGGGCGCCTGCCCCGGCCCGATCTTCGCCCTGCTCGGCAACGGCGTCACGGTCATCGTCGTCGCCTTGCTCGCCGCCCTCGCCGGCACCCGGGCCTACGGTGCCCTCCGCCCGAGGCTCCCACACTGATCCGCCGTGGCGCCGTAGTCCAGGCCCCTCCCGAACACGGAACCCCTCCGAACACACCCCTGACTGCCATGCTCTTCCGACAGATCTTCGACCCGAAGCTGGCGCAATACGCGTACCTCGTAGGGTGTCAGCAGACCAAGGAGGCCCTCGTCATCGACCCCGAGCGCGACGTGGACCGCTACATCGAGCTGGCCGAGGCCGAGGGCCTCGAAATCACCGCCGTCGCCGAGACGCACATCCATGCGGACTTCCTCTCCGGCGCCCGCGAGCTGGCCGAGCGCTTGGGCGTGCACCTCTACCTCTCGGACGAGGGCACCGCGGACTGGAAGTACGAGTGGGTGAAAGACAGCGACTACGCCCACACCCTCCTGAAGGACGGCGACGCCTTCACGGTGGGCAACATCGAGGTCCGCGCCGTCCATACGCCCGGCCATACCCCCGAGCATCTCAGCTTCCTCATCACCGACCACGGCGGCGGCGCCGACGAGCCGATGGGCATCGTCAGCGGCGACTTCGTCTTCGTCGGGGACGTCGGGCGGCCCGACCTCCTCGAATCGGCGGCCGGGCAGGCGGGGGCGATGGAGCCCTCCGCGCGCACCCTCTACCGCTCCATCCAGGACTTCGTCGAGCTGCCGGACTTCATGCAGGTGTGGCCCGCGCACGGGGCGGGGAGTGCCTGCGGCAAGGCCCTCGGCGCCGTGCCGGAGTCTACCGTCGGCTACGAGAAGCGCTTCAACGCCGCCATCGACTATGCCCGGCGCGGCGAGGACGCCTTCGTCGACTTCATCCTCGAAGGGCAGCCCGAGCCGCCGCTCTACTTCGCCCGGATGAAGCGGGACAACAAGCTGGGCCCGGCGGTGCTGGGCGCGCTCCCGCAGCCGCGCCGCCTGACGGCGAAGGAGCTGGGCACCCTCGCCGGCCGCACGGACGTCGCGGTGGTGGACACCCGCGCGGACCGCTCCGCCTTCATGGCGGGCCATCTGCCGGGCGCCCTCTACGCGCCGCTCAACAAGACCTTCAACACGGTCGTCGGATCCTACGTGGACGAGGAGACGCCGATCTACCTGATCGTGGATGACGACCGGGTGGAAGAGGCCGTGCGCGACCTCGTCCGCATCGGCCTGGACGCCGTCGAGGGGTTCGCGACGTTCGAGACGCTGGCGAAGTACCACGAGGACGGCGGCGACTTCGCATCGATCCCGGAGATCGACTTCGAGGACGTCGAGGCGTTGACGAAGGAGGACGGCGTCGCCGTGCTCGACGTGCGCCGCCAGGCGGAGTACCGCGCCGGCCACGTGCCCGGCGCGCACCACATCGCCCACACGCGCCTCCTCGACCGCTACGAGGAGCTGCCCGAGGGCCAGACCTACCTGGTCCACTGCGCGAGTGGCGCCCGGGCGGCCGTGGCCTCGGCGATGCTGGCCCGGCAGGGCTATGCCGTGCAGTACGTCAACGATGCGTTCGCGCGGTGGAAGGAGGTAGGCGAGACCGCCGAAGGGGAAGCCGTCGCAGCCTGACGCCGGCCGATGGGTCTTGTCCGCCAGGTCATACCGCTCGCCCAGTGGCTGCCCGGCTACGGCTGGGCCGCCCTGCGGGGCGACGTGCTGGCGGGCCTGACCGTCGGCGTGATGCTCATCCCGCAGGCGATGGCCTACGCGCTGCTGGCCGGCGTGCCGCCCATCTACGGGCTCTACGCGAGCGTGGCGCCCCTCGTGGTCTACGCGCTCCTGGGCACCTCCCGCCATCTCGCCGTCGGGACCGTCGCGCTGGACATGGTAATCGTGGCGTCGGGCGTCTCGGCGCTGGCGGCGGTGGGCACGGATGCGTACCTGGAGCTGGTGATCCTGCTGGTGATGATGGTAGGTGCGCTGGAGATCGGGATGGGGCTGCTGCGGCTCGGCTTCGTGGTGATCCTCCTGTCGCGCCCCGTCATCTCCGGCTTCACGAGCGCCGCCGCCCTCATCATCGCCGCGAGCCAGCTCGGCAACCTCGTCGGGGTGGCGGTGCCGCGCTCGGAGAGCCTCTTCGCCGTGCTGTGGGACGTCGGGGCGCGCATCGGGCAGTTCGAGGAATGGAGCCTGGCCGTGGGTGTCGGCTCGGTGCTGGTGCTGCTGGCGGTGCAGCGGTGGGTGCCCCGCGTGCCCGGCCCGATCCTGGTGGTGGTGGCCAGCATGGTGGGCGTGGCGCTGCTGGGCGTGGACGTGCGCGGCCTGGCGTTCGTCGGGGCCGTCCCGGCGGGCTTGCCCGAGCCCCGGCTGCCGTCGGTGGAGTGGGGCGCGGTGGGGGCGCTCTTCCCGACGGCGCTGACGCTCGTGCTGGTCCAGTTCATGAGCGTGATCTCGCTCGGCAAAGTCTTCGCCGCGCGCCACCGGTACGACGTCGAGGCCAACCGCGAGCTGGTGGCCATCGGCGCGGCGAACCTCGTGGGGGGGGTGTTCCGGGGGATTCCCGTCTCGGGCAGCTTCTCGCGGACGGCGGTCAACGAGCGGGCCGGCGCGCGCACGCCCCTGGCGAACGCCTTCGCTGCGGCCCTCGTAGTGGTGACGCTGCTCCTGCTGACGCCGCTCTTCGCGCTGCTGCCGGTGCCGGTGCTGGCGGCCATCATTATCGTGGCGGCGCTCGGGCTCTTCGACCTGCGCGAGCTGCGGCACCTGCTCCACAGCAAACCCATCGACGGCTCCATCGCGCTGCTGACCTTCGCGGTGACGCTCGTGCTGGGGCTTCAGGAGGGGATTCTGCTGGGGGTGGGCGCTTCCGTGATCGCCATCCTCTACCGCATCAGCCGGCCGAACGTGGCGATCCTCGGGCATCTGCCCGGCACCCGCACGTTCGTAGACGTGGAGCGCAACCCGGAGGCGCACCAGTACGACGGGCTCCTCATCCTCCGCGTCGAGGCCTCGTTCTCGTACGTCAACGCCGACCTGCTCAAGGAATTTCTGCTGGAGGAGAGCGCGCGGCGCGGCGCCCGCGCCATCCTCCTGGACGCCACCAGCATCAACGACCTCGATCTGACCGCCGCCGCGATGCTCATCAACGTCGCGGAGCAGCTCCAGCAGCGCGGCGTGGCGCTCTACCTGGGTGGCGTCAAGGGCGGCGTCCGGGACGTGATGGAGCGGTCGGGCCTGCTGGAGGTCCTCGGCGCCGATCACCTCTTCCTGAATCCCTTCCGGGCGGCCCGCGCGATCCTGACCGCGTGGGGCGAGGAAGCGGCGCTGCTCCGCCGCGTGCCCGGCGGGGTGGCAGACGAGGCCGGCCCGCGCCCGTGATGCCGGGGATGGCCCCACGCCGCCTGCCCGGTTCACCCCACACCGGAAGCGGGCTGCGGCGGGCAGCCCCCGGGGCCGCGGAGGCCGATGTTTCAGGCAATGGGGCGCACGCCCCGCCTCACGGCCTGATCAACCCTCCGTGGAGACTACGATGAACACCCTTATCGCCCGCGACGTGATGACCACCGATGTGCTGGCCGCCCGGGATGACTGGCCCGTCTCGCGTCTCGCCGAGTTTCTCACCGAGTATGGAATCTCCGGCGCTCCCGTGCTGGACGGCGACGGCCGGCTCGTCGGCGTCGCGTCCATGACTGACCTGGTGCGCCACGACGCCCTGCCCGAGCGCGAACCGCCGCGCCCCGGCCGGCAGCGTGCCGGCGACCGGCTCGTCCTGGCCGGGCGCGTGGCGGAGGAAGAGAGCACGGCGTTCCTGGTGGAGGGCGGTTCCGAGACGAGCGTGGGGGACATCATGACGCCGACGGTCTTCACCGTCGAGGAGACGACGCCGCTGGAGGAGGTGGCTGAGACGATGATCCGTGGGCGCATCCACCGCGTCTTCGTCACGCGCGGCACCGCCATCGTCGGGCTCGTCACCGCGCTCGACCTGCTGAAGACCCTGGTGCCCAACCCGGAGGCGGTGCCCCCGCGTTAACCGCTGCCCGGGCGATCCCGGCAGGCCCGCGAGGGGGGGTGTCAGGACCTCTCAGTAGCGCGGGGGGAGCTGGACTACGTTCAGCCAGAACGCCTCGATCCGCTGCATCACCTCGGCGAAGTCCTCCAGATTCTTGGGCTTCGTGATGAAGGCCGTGGCGTGGAGGTCGTACGTGGCGGTGGCGTCCGCGTCGGCGTCGGAGGTGGTGAGTACCACCACGGGGATGGCCCGGAGCTGCGCGTTCGTCTTGATCTGTTCGAGCAGATCGATGCCAGACATCTTGGGCAGCTTCAGATCCAGGATGATCAGGCTGGGCCGGGGCGCGTCCTCGAAGGGATCCTGCTGGCGGAGGTAGCGAAGCGCCTCCTCGCCGTCGTTGACGACGTGCAGCGTTTTCGGGATCGAGCTCTTGCCGAAGACTTCTCGCATGAAGAAGACGTCATCGGGGTTGTCTTCGATGAGAAGGATGTCCGGGCGGTTCGTGTAGCGCCTTTCACTCATGCGTTTTCAAACGGACGGCGGAGATGGGATACGCTGCCGGAGCGCGTAGCGAGGCGAGGGGGCGGTAGCGAGGGGCTGTGCGGCGATGGCACGGGGCTCTGAGGGGGAGGGGGGCCGCAAAGATACGATATTTCAGCGAGTTACAACAAAAAATGGGTAACGATCTTTGGAAGGCCCGTGGCGCGGCGTGGAACCCGATGCCGCCGGGCGGCTACTGTAGCTTGCGCGCGTAGTTCCTCCGTGCGGGCCGCAGGCCGCAGCGCGCAGGGGGCGCGGCCCCGTTCCTCGATGCTCCGTACTCTGCCCCCGGCCGGCCGGCTCGATGACGCTCGACCTGATCCCGCTCGGCACCGCGTCGGCCATTCCGGCGCGGGGGCGTCATCTCTCGGCCTGTGTGCTCGCCCGCCAGGGCCGCCTGCTGCTCTTCGACTGCGGCGAGGGCACCCAGTTTCAGCTAGCGCGCGCCGGTCTCAAGAGCACCCACCTGGACGCCGTCTTCATCACACACCTCCACGGCGACCACCTCTACGGGCTGCCGGGGCTGATCTCCACCCTCGCCCTCCTCGAACGCGAGGCCCCGCTGGCGCTGGTGGGGCCGGCCGGCACCGAGGCGTTCGTGCGCGCGCTGCCCGGGCTGGACGGCGGCCGGCCGGGCTTCCCCATCCGCTTCACCGAGCTGGACGAGGCCTTCGGCGGCGGCCGCGTCTACGAGACGGACGCCTTCACCGTCGAGGCCCGCCCCGTCGACCACCGCGTCTTCACCGTCGGCTACCGGTTCGCCGAGCGGACGCGCCCCGGCTCGCTCGACGTCGAGAAGGCGCGCGCGCTCGGCGTGACGGACTGGCGGCACTACCGCGCGCTCAAGGCCGGCGAGGCCGTCGTGCTGGGCGACGGCCGCACGGTGGCGCCCGAGGCCGTCGTCGGGCCGCCCCGCCCCGGCCTCGTCGTGGCGTACGTCACGGACACCCGCCCGTGTGCAGGGGGGGTGGCGCTGGCGGCCGGTGCGGACCTGCTCTACCACGAGGCCACCTTCACCGAGCAGCACCACGAACGGGCCGTCGCCACGGGCCACTCCACTGCGCGCGAGGCGGCCGAGGTGGCCCGCCGCGCCGGGGCCGAGCGGCTGCTGATCGGCCACTTCAGCGCGCGCTACCCGGACCCCGCCCCGCTCGTCGCCGAGGCCCGCGCCGTGTTCCAGAACACCGAGGCGGCTGACGAATTAAACCGATACGTTTTGCGGGGCGCCTGAGGCGGGCGGCCGCGCCCCGCCGCACGATCCCCCAGACCCGAGTCCCCCAGCCCCGAGGCTTCGTGGCAGAGCGCGATACCGACAAGAAAGACGCGGCCGAGAAAGACGCCAAGGGCATCGACGCCTATCTGCTGCGGCGCATCGTCAGCTACCTGCTGCCCTACAAGGGCTGGGTGGCCGTCGCGTTCGTCTCGGTCATGGCGGCGGCGTTTCTCGGGCCCCTCCGGCCGAAGCTCGTCCAGCTCGCCATCGACGACCACATCGTCAGCGGCGACCTCGACGGGCTGCGCACGATCATCCTCTTCCTGCTCGGGGCGCTCGTGCTCGAAGGCGTGCTCTCCTTCGTGAATGCGTACCTGACCCAGTGGATCGGCCAGAAAGCGATCTACGACGTCCGCACCAAGGTCTTCCGCCACATCCAGCGCCAGCCCCTCCGGTTCTTCGACCGGACGCCCATCGGGCGCCTCATCACGCGCGCCACGAACGACGTCGAGTCGCTCTCGGACGTGCTCTCGGCGGGCATCGTGACGATCCTGGGCGACCTGTTCCGGCTGCTCTTCATCGCCGGCTTCATGTTCTCGCTCAACTGGGTGCTGGCGCTGGTGACGCTGGCGGTGATGCCCCTCATGCTGTGGGCCACGTTCTGGTTCAAGAAGCGCGTCCGGCTCCAGTACCGCGAGACGCGCAAGCAGGTGGCGCGCCTCAACGCGTTCCTGCAGGAGCACGTGACGGGCATGAGCATCGTGCGCCTCTTCAACCGGGAGCGCGAGGAGATGCGGCGCTTCGAGGCCATCAACGACGCCCACCGGGGCGCGCACGTCAAGACCGTCCTCTACTTCGCCCTCTTCTGGCCCGTCGTCGCCATCATCTCGGACGTCGCCATCGGCCTCGTCCTCTGGGTGGGCGGCCTGCGGGCGCTCGGCGGGGCGCTCACGCTCGGCGTGCTGATCGCCTTCATCCAGTACGCCCGCCAGTTCTTCGAGCCCATCCGGAATCTCTCGGACCAGTACAACACGCTCCAGAGCGCCATGGCCGGCGCCGAGCGCATCTTCGGCCTGCTCGACGAAGACCACGCCCTCCCCGAGACCGACGAGCCGGTGGCCGTGGACGGCCTGCGCGGCCGCATCGAGTTCCGCAACGTCTGGTTCACCTACGACGAGCTGCCCGGCGCCGAGGCCGGCGGCGAGGAGGACGTCAACTGGATCCTGCGCGACGTCTCGTTCACCGTCGAGCCCGGCCAGTCCGTCGCCATCGTCGGGGCGACCGGCGCGGGCAAGACGACGATCATCAACCTGCTGCTGCGGTTCTACGACATCCAGCGCGGCCAGATCGTGATCGACGGGACCGACATCCGCCGGTATGCCCTGCGCGACCTCCGGCGGCACATCGGCCTCGTCTTGCAGGACGTGTTCCTGTTCTCCGGCTCCGTCGAGCGGAATCTGACGCTGGACGACCCGGCCGTCACGCGCGATCGGATGGAGGCGGCCTCCCGGCTCGTCGGGGCGCACCCGTTCATCGAGCGGTTGCCGGAGGGGTACGGGCAGGACGTCCGCGAGCGCGGCGCTTCGCTCTCGCACGGGCAGCGCCAGCTCCTGTCCTTCGTCCGCGCCCTCGTCTACGACCCCGAAGTGCTCGTGCTCGACGAGGCCACGAGCAGCGTCGATACCGAGACCGAGCACCTCGTGCAGAACGCCCTGGAGAAGCTGCTCGAAGGCCGGACGTCCCTCGTCATCGCCCACCGCCTCTCGACGATCCGCCACGCGGACCAGATCCTGGTGCTCCACAAGGGCTGCCTGCGCGAGCAGGGCACGCACGAGGAGCTGCTGGAGCAGGACGGCCTCTACCGCCGCCTCTACGAGCTCCAGTACAAGGAGCAGGAACGCCGGCTCGTAGCCTGACAGCGAGGCGGCACGAAATGTTGCAGACCCTCTTGACGCGTTCTATGGTACGTCGCAGTGTCGCCTGGCTCGGCGCGCTCCTCGTCTTCACGAGCGGCTGCACTGTGCCTCAAGGCGGTGACGCCTACGCGCTCATGACCCCTGAACAGCGTGCGTTCGCTGACTCGCTGGCACAGTTCACGCCTGCATCCTCGGCGGCGGATCTCATGGCGGTGCTGGGCCAGCCCTATCGAAATACGCCCGGCAAACTCTACTGGCGCCGGCCCGGAGCAGGGGAGAACGAGCGCGTGGATGTCTACCTTCTGGATGGTCGCGTCGGTCGAATCCGCTATCTCAGCGTGTCTCCGATGTGGGTCTGGCAGTTGGAGGCACAGGGAGGGCAACTGATCCCATCCCCCTAGGATAAGGACAGACCCCGCCGATACGCGTGGGGGAAGAGCGACGCGCCGCAGACGCAGGACACGCCATTTTATCTCATCCAGGACCTTCCGGGCCAGCACGGGTGCCAAGCTGGGAGATCCCGGCTCTACGGTCGGGATGACAATCCCGAATGAGGAGACCTCTAGCCACCTATCCCGTTGCTGAAACCGTATCGACCCCCCTCGAACCACCCACCCTGTCATTCCGAGCCGAGCGAAGCGAAGTCGAGGAATCTCGCCCTGAAGGGCCAGCTGGGCCGATCCGGCGAGATCCCTCGGCTTCGCTTGGGATGACTAAGAGGGCGTCTGGGCGGGCATTGGGGAGGGTTTCCATACGTGTAGCTGGAGGGGACCTCATTCTGCGCGCAGGGACGTCGAACCGGCCGAGCCTTCCCGGTGCAGAGCGCAACTCTTGACAGGCCGCACCGTAGGTCGTATCATCGTATATCGCAAATATACGATAAAGGCCATGACCGTCTCTCGCACCCAGCAGTTCACCGAGGCCGACGCCGCCCTCGCGGCGTGGGCGAAGGCCCTCGCGCACCCGGCGCGCGTGGCGATCCTGCGCGTGCTGGCCGCCCGAAAAACGTGCATCTGCGGCGAGATCGTCGACGCGCTGCCGCTGGCGCAGGCGACCGTCTCGCAGCACCTGAAGGCGCTCAAGGCGGCGGGGCTGGTGCAGGGCACCATCGACGGCCCGCGCTCCTGCTACTGCCTCGACGCCGCCGCCCTCCGCCGCGCCCGCGCCGCCTTCGGCGCCTTCTTCGACGGTCTCGACCTGGACGGCTGTTGCTGATCCTCCTCCACCCGACTCTGGTGATCCCGATGAACGACGCTCCTGCTTCCGCCACCACGCCGGCCGCGTGCTGCGGCTCCGACTGCTGCGACGAGCCCGCCGCCCGCTCCGCCGAAAACGAAGCCGTCAAGGCCGCCGTCCGCGACAAGTACGCGGCCATCGCCACGGGCGCGGCCACCGGCTGCTGCGACACGCGCTGTTGCGGCAGCGACGGAGATGGCTTTTCGATGATCGGCGACGCCTACGACGCCGTGGAGGGATACGTGGCCGAGGCCGACCTGAGCCTGGGCTGCGGCCTGCCCACCGAGCACGCCCGGCTGCGGGCGGGCCAGACCGTGCTCGATCTGGGCAGCGGCGCCGGCCTCGACGCGTTCGTGGCCCGCCGGATCGTCGGCGAAGCGGGCCGCGTCATCGGCGTCGACTTCACGCCGGCGATGGTGGCGAAGGCCCGCGCGAACGCAGAGGCGCTCGGCTTCGGCAACGTCACGTTCGTCGAGGGCGACATCGAGGCGCTGCCGCTGGAGGCCGCCGCGGTGGACGTCGTCATCAGCAACTGCGTGCTCAACCTCGTCCCGGACAAGGCGCGGGCCTTTGCCGAGATGCACCGCGTGTTGCGCCCCGGCGGGCACTTTTGCATCTCCGACGTCGTCTACGAGGGCACGATGCCGGAAGCCGTGCGGCGTTCGGCCGAGCTGTACGCCGGGTGCGTGGCCGGGGCGATGGAGCGCAGCGCCTACCTCGCCGCGCTCGACGCCACGGGGTTTCGCAACGTCGAGGTCGTCCGCGAGCGGGCCGTCGAGATCCCGGCCGGTGTGCTGCGGCCGGAGGAGGAAGCCGCGTGGGCTGCTGCCGGGGGCGCCCTCCTCAGCGTGACCGTCCATGGCGAGCGGGTCTGAGGGTCAGGGAAGGTCGGATCCTCGTCCCCGCTTTCGATCTTCCGGTCTCCATGCTGTAACGCCCCCGCTTCCGGCGGCACCGACTACTCACCTGCACCCCACCGACGGTTATGGAGACGTACTACAAGCCCGAGCATCTGCCGCGCTTCGGCGAGATCGCTGAAGGCAACCAGGAACTCGCCGACGCCTTCTTCGCCTACTATGGCAAGGTCTTCCAGGACGGCGCCCTGACGGCCCGCGAGAAGGCGCTCATCGCCCTCGCCGTGGCGCACACCGTCCAGTGCCCGTACTGCATCGACGCCTACACGGCGGACAGCCTGGAGAAGGGGGCGGATCTGGAGCAGATGACCGAGGCCGTCCACGTGGCGACCGCCATCCGGGGCGGCGCCTCGCTCGTCCACGGCATCCAGATGCTCGACCAGGTCAAGAAGCTGGTCATGTGACCGCGCGCGCCGCCGTGGGCCGGGAACGCACGGAGACCCGAGACCGCCCGACTACGAGAACCCGCAGAGCCCGAGCGCATGAGCCGCGACACCCCCGACGATTTCATCCCGCTGGACCTCATGGAGAGCACCGGCGACGGCGCCCTCGTGGACGTAGAGGGGCCCCGCGCCACCACGAGCCTGCACTATCGCCGCGCCCCGCTGGACCACCCGGCCGAGCAGTTCCGCACGCTCAACGCCGCCACCGTCGAGGCCGGGCCGACCGGCACCGGGCGCTTCGAGCGCGACCTGGAGGCCGCCGGATGGCCCGTGCTCGAACCCGACCGGCTCGACATCTTCCAGATCAACCTCGGCAAGCTCTGCAACATGACGTGCCGCCACTGCCACGTGGACTCCGGCCCGGACCGCACCGAGGAGAACATGGACCGCGCGACCGTCGACGCCTGCCTGCGCGCCATCGACCGCTCCGGGGCGCAGACCGTCGACCTCACCGGCGGCGCGCCCGAGCTGAACCCGCACTTCGAGTATCTGGTCGATGCGTGCGTCCGGCGCGGGCTGCACGTCATCGACCGGTGCAACCTGACGATCCTGACGACCCGCCGCTACCGGCACCTGCCCCAGTGGTTCGCCGAGCGGGGCGTGGAGGTGGTCTGCTCGTTGCCGCACTACCGCAAGCTCGGCACCGATGCCCAGCGCGGGGCGGGCACCTACGAGAAGTCCATCGAGGCCCTGCGGATGCTCAACGCGGCCGGCTACGGGCAGGGCGACGCGGGGCGCTCGCTGACCCTCGTGACGAACCCCGTCGGGGCCTATCTGGCGGGCAGCCAGCGGTCGCTGGAGGCCGAGTGGAAGGAGGCGCTGGCCCGCAACCACGGCGTGACGTTTGACCGGCTGCTGGCGCTCAACAACATGCCGATGTCACGCTTTCTCGAATGGCTCCTGGAGAAGGGGCTCGTCGAGGACTACCTGCACCGCCTCGTGGCCGCCTTCAACCCGGCCACCATCGCCGGGCTGATGTGCCGCAACACGCTCTCGGTGGCGTGGGACGGCACGCTCTACGACTGCGACTTCAACCAGCAGCTCGATCTGGCGATGGACCTGCCGGGCGCCCGCCGGCCCCACGTGGACGACTTCGACCTGAAGGCGTGGCAGCGCCACGTAGTCCGCACCGAGCGGCACTGCTACGGCTGCACCGCCGGCGCCGGCAGCTCGTGCGGCGGCGCCATCGCGGAGTAGGAGATCAGCGACTCGGGCCTGGCCGCCAGGGTTCGGTGAGAGATCCCTCGTGGCTGGTGGCCAGCCCTCAGCCCCTACGACGGAAACACGATCCGCTCGCGGAGCTGCTCGGCGCCGGCAGAGATCACGGCGAGGAAGATGTCGTCGCGGTAGCGCCAGATGAGGACTTGCCGGCGGTCGTTCAGGTCGTAGAGATCGAAGCGGCCATCGTCCTGGATCTGGCTGAGGACGTCCGGCGCGAGGCGCACCTGTTCGCGGTAGCGGTCGAGGAGGGCGTAGTTGTAGAGGTAGAGCGCGAGTGGGCGCGGCTCGGCGCCGAGGGTGTCTTCGTAGAGGAAGACCGGCACGGTGACGCCCGGCGCGACCTCGTGGAGCCCGACGCCGGTGAGCCGCGCCTGGTCGATGGTCGGGAGCGTGAGCCGCCATCCGAGCTGTTCGCGGACGTAGCGTTCGGCGGCCTCGGGCTCGTCGGTCAGCAGGGCGGGGCGGACGTCCTCGGCCTGGCGGGCGGCCAGCATCACGAGGTTGGTCTCGGGGGGCTGGTCGAGGGCTTGCGAGATGAGGTAGCCGCCCAGCCCGATGGCGACGATGAGCACGCTCACGAGCGCGGCCCGCTGCAGGATCCGCCCGGCGGTGGTCGCGGGGGATGGGGCGTCGTCGCTCGGGGCCGGGAGGGCGAGGCGAGGCGGAGCCGGCACGGCGGCCTCCGGCGCAGGGGGGGGCGCCGCCGCAGGGGCGGGCCGCACGGGCGGGCGCACGACGGCGTTGTGCAGCGTCGGGGGCGCCACCTCGAAGGCTTCGTGGACGGTGTCTCGCACGGCCTCGGTGAGCCAGATGCCGGGCAGGTATCCGTCGATCAGCGCGTGCTCGCCGGGCGTGGTGCCCTCGCGGACGGCGGCTTCGAGCGTGCCGCGGGCCTCCATCCAGCGGCGGCGTACCTCCTCAGGCGGAGCCCCCAGAATGTCGGCGGCGGTCGCTGGCTCGAACCCCTCGACCTCGCAGAGCAGCAGGGCCAGTTGGTGGCCGTGAGGGAGGGCGGCGAAGGCCAGCGGGAGCGTGCGCTCCACAGCCTCCTCGGCTCGCCGCCGCCGGAGCCGGTCGATGACGACGGAGCCCGGGACGGGCGGCGGCGTCTCGCTGGGAGCGAAGGCCTGCTGCTCGTGATGGATGGCCGTCAGCAGGCGCAAGAGATCCTGCCGGAGCGTGGCCTCGTCCACCGCCGGAGGAAGCTGGGCGAGGGCCTGCACGCACGTCGCCTCGACGAGCTGCCGCGCGGCCTCAGGCGTGGCGGTGAGGGCCTGCGCCAGCCGGTAGAGGCTGTCGAGGTGGGGCAGCAGCAGGGCGGGGCGGCCGGTGGGCGCGTCGTCAGGCATCGCGGGGGACGTCGGGGATGGTCGGGGGGCGCCGGGCGCGGCGCGCCTCAGCCGGGCCGGTCGTCGAGGAAGACGACGTTGACCGGCGTGCCCTTACGAATGTCGAGCAGGTCGGCTGCGTTCCCGGCCCGGACGGCCACTTCCAGAAAACCGCTGCTGCCGAAGAGCAGCAAGGGCTCGCCCGGCTCCGCGGCCCCGTAGGTCGGGTGGACCGTCTCCAGGATGACGTTGCCGGCGAAGCAGCGCAGCGCCCGCCCGCCCCGCTGCCCCTCGAAGAGCGCGCGCGGGATGTTGGTGATGCCGTTGCCGAAGTGGTCCACGTGGACGATCCACCCGCGCAGGCCCTGGGCGTCGGCGATGGGGAGCGCCCAGTGCATCGGAGCCAGGCGCTCGGCCGGCGCCCCGACCTCGTCCAGCCGCCGCCCGGCCGCCAGGTGCGCCGCGACGGGGGCGAAGAGGTCGCGCCCGTGGAACGTGGTGCTCGGCGTCTCGGAGCGCCAGAACGCCGGGCGGTCCAGCACGGCGACGGCCTCCGGCGCGGCCTCGCCCAGCACCAGCGAGAAGACGCCGTTGTCCGGCCCGACGTACCGGTGGCCCGCGTGGCGCAGCGCCACGGCCCGCCGCTCGGTGCCCACGCCCGGATCGACCACGACGAGGTGGACCGTGCCCTCGGGGAAGTACGGCACGGCCTGGCGCAACACGAAGGCGGCCTCCATCACGTCCTGCGGGGCGATCTCGTGGGTGACGTCGACGAGGCGGGCCTCGGGCAGGATCGAGAGGATGACGCCTTTCATCGCAGCGACGTAGGCGTCGCGCGTGCCGAAGTCGGTGGTCAGCGTGATGAGGGGTGGCACAGCAGCACAGCAGGGTTCGTTCGTCGGTGCGGGCGCCGCAAGGTACGCATCCCGGAGGGTTCGATGCCCGCCCGGCTACAGGAGGTACACCACGTAGATGGTGTAGACGCTGAGCAGCAGCGCGCCCTCCCAGCGGGCCAGCAACAGGCCGGACCGCAGCAGCGGCAGCAGCAGCACCGACGCGGCCAGCATCACCAGCAGGTCCACCGGCGCCACGCCGCCCCGCTCCAGCGGGTGGACGAGCGCCGAGATGCCCAGAATGCCGAGCACGTTGAAGATGTTGGAGCCGACGACGTTGCCGAGCGCGATGTCCCCCTCGCCCCGGAGCGTCGCCACGAGGGAGGTCGCCAGCTCGGGCAGGCTCGTACCGATGGCCACGATGGTCAGCCCGACGACCGCTTCGCTCAGCCCGGCTGCCCGCGCCATCACCACGGCGCCGTCCACGAGCAGGTCTGCGCCGAGGGCGAGCAGCGCCAGCCCGCCTCCGGCATAGAACAGCGCCCGCCCGACGGGCAGCGAGGCCGGGACGTCCGGCGCGGCCAGGGCCGGCGGCAGCCCCTTCCGCTCGGTGCGGGCCTTCCAGACGTTGTAGCCCAGGTAGAGGACGAGCATCGCGAAGAGGCTGCCGCCCTCGAGGCGCCCCAGGTGCCCGTCCAGCAGCATCACGACGAGCAGGGACGAGGAGCCGAGCATCATCGGCACGTCGAGCTTCAGCAGCTGGCCGTGCACGCGCATCGGCTGCAGGA
>JAWWAN010000021.1:0-15916 GCA_033721675.1 Rhodothermales bacterium
GCCGTCATCGACTTCGAGCATGATCATGCTCATGCCGAGCGGAAGCGTGACTATGGGCGAGACTCCGGTGACGGTGCCGCCGCCCTCGGGGAACGGGCCGGTCCACGTATAGGTCAGCACATCGCCGTCGGGGTCGCTCGATCCGCTGCCGTCGAGCGTCACGGAGGTGCCGCCGGGGCCGGCGCACTCGGCGGTCTGATCCGGGCCGGCGTCGGCGGCGGGCGGCTGGTTGGCCGCGTCGTCGTTGAGGATCGTCGCGGTGCCGGTGGCGACGTCGACGAAGAAGCACGGCGGCCCGACCGAGGGCGAGGCTTCCCCGCCGACGAGGCCCTGGATGATTTCGAACTGGAAGGTCTCGTCGCCCTCGAAGTTCGTGTCGCCGTTGATCGTCACGGTCGCCTGCCACACCTCGGGCGCGTTGCCGGTGCCGATGGCGTCGAAGACGCCGCTCGTGTCCACGTAGTCGTTGTCGGCCGTGGTGGCCGAGCCGTCGTTGATGCGCCAGAACGTCTTGGCGAAGACAGGCCCGCACGGGTTGCAGTGCACGTCGAACGTGACGGTCGTCGTGCCGCTGTTGCCCTCTACGACGACCGGGTTGCTGATGGCGCTGATGCGGGCGGCCTGGACGTTGCAGGTGTCTTGGGCTCCGGCCAGGCGAGGGACACCGAAGCCGAGGAGGAGGGCCAGGGCAGGAAGAATGCGCAGGGCGGGATGCATAGCCATGGAGGGTTTGGGAGCAGAAGGGAATGGCTCTACACGACAGGGATTACGCCGCCACAATAACGCGTTCGCGATGGCAGATACGAACGGTGCATTGGATGGTAGTGCGTGGTGCTTCCATAAGCAAGAAGCCGCCGGCCCTGCGGGGCCATGCCGGCTGGCGCGGCGGGGGGGTGCCCTGGGGGAGGCTTCGGCCCGCCACCGCGTTTTCCGTTTCAGGTTTTACGGCCCGGGGGTTATATTGGCCCGATTCGTCCGCCGGGCAACCGTAGCGAGCCTTTCCACCAGCGACCCCCACCCTTCATGGAGCTCATCAGCGAATTCGTAGAGATCGTCAACGGCATTCTCCAATGGCCCCTCGTCATCTGCCTTCTCGGCGCAGGGGTCTGGCTGACGGTCCGGCTCGGCTTCATCCAGTTCCGCCGCCTCGGCCACGGCATTGCCGTCACGAGTGGGAAGTACGACGACCCCGACGAGCCCGGCGACGTCTCCCACTTCCAGGCGCTCACGACGGCGCTCTCGGCCACGGTCGGCATCGGCAACATCGCGGGCGTGGCGCTGGCGATCCACTTCGGCGGGCCGGGGGCGCTCTTCTGGATGTGGATCACGGCGCTCCTCGGCATGGCGACCAAGTTCAGCGAGGTGACGCTCGCCCAGCACTACCGCGTCACGCTCGACCAGTCCAGCCAGAAGGTGTGGGCCGGCTCCGTGGCGGGCGGGCCGATGTACTACATCGAGCGCGGCATGAAGGAGCACTACAACATGAACTGGAAGGTGGTGGCCGGCTTCTTCGCCTTCATGCTCATGATCACCTCCTTCATGACGGGCAACGCCATCCAGGCCAACACCATCGCCACGCAGATCAACGAGAGCTTCGGCATCGCCACCTGGATCACCGGCCTGACGACGGCCACCATCGTCGGCGTCGTCATCATCGGCGGCATCCAGCGCATCGGCGCCGTGACGAGCGTGCTCGCGCCGGTGATGGCGGGGCTCTACGTGCTCGGCGCGCTCGTCATCCTCACGCTCAACATCGGCGACGTGCCGGCCGCCTTCGGCACGATCTTCACCGAGGCGTTCAACCCCACGGCCGGCGTGGCCGGCACGGGCATCGGCGTCTTCCTGGTGATGATGACCTACGGCGTCCAGCGCGGCCTCTTCTCGAACGAGGCCGGCCAGGGCTCGGCGCCCATCGCCCACTCGGCCGCGAAGACCGACGAGCCCGTCTCCGAGGGCGTCGTGGCGCTCCTCGAACCGTTCATCGACACCATCATCATCTGCACGATGACGGGCCTGGTGATCGTCACGACGGGCGCCTTCTCGGCCCGCGTGCCCACCGCCATCGACCTCGACGACGTCAACATCTCGTACGTGACGGGCGACGACGCGGTGGGCTACACCGGCACCGACGCGCCCGAGCAGCTCGTCGTGCAGAACGGCGAGGTCGTCAGCGCCGACGACCTCGCGCTCGCCTACTACGACATCTCGGTGGGCACCTTCTACACGGACGAGGCGCAGACGCAGCCCTTCACCGGCACCATCTTCCCCGGCCGGCAGGAGGCCGTCGATGAGGCCGGCAACACGCTGCCTCGCCTCTACGCCGACGCCGCGCGCAACTCGGCGCCGCTCACCACCCTCGCCTTCGAGCGCGGGCTGAGCCCGTTCGGCGACTTCGGCGGCACGCTCGGCCGCTGGATCGTGCTGCTAAGCGTGCTCATGTTCGCCATCTCGACGTCGATCTCGTGGAGCTACTACGGCGACCGCTGTGCCAACTATCTCTTCGGGACGAAGGCCATCCTGCCGTTCAAAGGCGTCTTCCTGTTAATGCACTTCATCGGCGCCACCCTCGCCGTGACGACGATCTGGGACCTGGGCGACGTGGCGCTCTCGCTCGTGACGATCCCGAACGTCGTCACGCTCGTGCTGCTCTCGGGCCTCATCAAGAAGCTCGCGGACAGCTACTTCGAGCGCAAGCCGTGGGTGGAGAACGCCGAGGTACACCGCCGCATCGTCGAGCAGAAGCGGCGCGACCGGATCTAGCCCGGCCGGCGCCCGCGTTCGCACACCCCGATCAACCGCCCTCTGCCGCCGTGCAGAATCTGACCGTCGTAGACCATCCGCTGCTGAAGCGGGATCTGACGATCCTGCGGCGGCAAGACACGCCCTACGGCGTCTTCCGCCGCAAGCTCTCGGACGCCGCCGCGATCCTGGCCTACGAAGCCATGCGGAGCCTGGACCTGGTGGAGCGCCGGATCCAGACGCCGCTGGAGGAGACGGCCGGCTACGAGCTGGCCGGCGAGGTGGTGGTCATCCCGATCCTGCGGGCCGGGCTGGGGATGGTGGATGGCTTCGTGAGCTTCGTGCCGGAGGCCCGCATTGGCCACCTCGGGATGTACCGCGACGAGGAGACGAAGGAGCCGCGCGACTACTACAGCTCGATCCCCGGCGGCATCGAGCGCGCCCGCGTCTTCGTCGTGGATCCGATGCTGGCGACGGGGGGCAGCTCGGTGCAGGCCATCCGGCACCTCAAGCAGCGCGGGGCGCGGCGCTTCACGTTCGTCTGCCTCGTGGCTGCGCCCGAGGGCGTGCGCGCACTCAATGAGGCCCACCCGGACGTCCCCGTCGTCACCGCCACGCTGGACCGCGAGCTGGATGCGAACGCGTTCATCCGCCCCGGCCTCGGCGATGCGGGCGACCGCATCTTCGGCACGGAGGCCTGAATGCTCCTGCTGAAGGCTTCCGCCGAATGGCCTCAGCAGAGCCCTCCTTCAGCAGAGCAGGCCCTTCGCAAGCCCGCCTTCCGCCAAGCCATCCTTCTCAGCCTTAGCCCACACGTTATGCAACGCCTGCTTTCCCTTCTCGCGCTGCTGCTGCTGGCCGTGCCCGCCGCCGGGCAGGATGTGGAGGTCGAGGTGCCGCAGGTAGTGCTCTCCGGCGTGCCCTTCGAGGTGACGGTGCGGCCGGCCGCCGGCACGCCAGACACCGCCCTGGCGGCGATGCAGGTACGCGCCGGCGACGCCGCCTACCCGCTCGTCGCTGCGGAAGACGGCACCCTGCGCGCCGAAGGCGTGCGCGCCGCGGCCGGCGGCGTGGTCGTCGTCGAGCGCAGCGGGGCGGTGCTGGTGCAGGCGACGGCGCGGACCGTGCCGGGGTGGCTCTCCGTCCTGCCCCCCGTCCTCGCGATTCTCATCGCGCTGCTCTTCAAGCGCGTCATCCCGGCCCTCTTCCTCGGCATCTGGATCGGCGCGTGGATCGCCGTCGGCGGGGCCTTCGGCTGGTTCTACGGCCTCTTCGACGCCTTCCAGGTCTACGTCCGCGACGCCATGACCGACGGCGACCACGTCTCGATCATCCTCTTCACGCTGATGATCGGCGGGATGGTGGGCATCATCTCGAAGAGCGGCGGCATGCAGGGCGTCGTCAACCGGATCGTGCGGTGGGCAGACACCCCGCGCAAAGGCCAGCTCGCCACCGGCCTCCTCGGCCTCGTGATCTTCTTCGACGACTACGCCAACACGCTCGTCGTCGGCAACACGATGCGGCCCGTGACGGACCGCCTGCGGGTCTCGCGCGAGAAGCTGGCCTACATCGTGGACTCGACGGCCGCGCCCGTGGCCTGCCTCGCCTTCGTCACCACCTGGATCGGCTACGAGGTCGGCATCATCGGGGCGGCCGTCGAGCAGATCGCCGGGTACGACGAGAGCGCCTACTCGATCTTCCTCAACTCGATCCCCTACAGCTTCTACCCGATCCTGGCGATCTTCTTCGTCTTCGCCGTGGCCAACTCGCGGCGCGACTTCGGGGCGATGTACCAGGCCGAGCTGCGCGCGCGTTCGACGGGGGCGGTCCTGCGGCCCGGCGCCAAGGTCGACGAGGCCGCCGCCGAAGGCCAGGAGCTGGCGCCGAAGCCCGGCCAGCCGACGCGCATCGTCAACGCGATTCTGCCCATCCTCGTGCTCGTCGGGGGCGTCCTGCTCGGGCTGTGGATCACCGGCGAGGGGACGAGTCTGCGCGACATCATCGGCAGCGCGGACTCGTACAAGGCGCTCATGTGGGCGTCGCTGGCGGGTGTGCTCGTGGCCGGCGGCCTGGCCGTGGGGCAGCGCATCCTGACGCTGGAGGAGACCGTCGAGGCGTGGTACGCGGGGCTCAAGGCGATGCTCTTCGCGATGATCATCCTCGTCCTCGCCTGGTCGCTCTCGGCCATCACCGGCGTGCTCCACACGGCGGATTATCTCGTCTCCGTCCTCGGCGAGGCGCTCAACCCCGGCTTTCTGCCGGCCATCATCTTCCTCCTCGCCGCCGCCACCGCCTTCGCCACCGGCTCGAGCTGGGGCACCATGGGGATCCTGATGCCGCTCGTCGTCCCGCTCGTGTGGGCCGTGCTACAGGCCAACGCCATGGCCGAGCCGGAGCACTTCCACATCCTCTACTCGACCGTCTCGTGCGTGCTCGCCGGCTCCGTGTGGGGCGATCATTGCTCGCCCATCTCAGACACGACGATCCTCTCGTCGATGGCGTCCGGCTGCGACCACATCGACCACGTCCGTACCCAGATTCCGTACGCGATGACGGTGGGGTTGGTGGCGCTGCTGCTGGGTACGCTGCCGGCGGGCTTCGGCTTCCCGTGGTGGGCCTCGCTCCTGATCAGCCTCGCCGTGCTGTCCTTCGGCCTTCGCTGGCGCGGCAACCGCGTCGCAGACGAGGTGGCGGCCATGCAGGCCGAGCCGGCGGCGACGGCCTAGGACTCAGGGCGCTCGCGCCGCGCCTCTTCCTCCAGCGTGCGGTAGGCGATGGTCTGGGCGAGGGCGGGGGCGTTGCCCCAGGCGCGGTTGTTGGCGATGACGTGGACGAGCGCGTCCTGCGCCTCGGCGCGGTAGATGAGCGCCACGGCGTCCAGCATCATGTTCTGCGCCTGCTCGGTCTCGGCGATCTCCGGCACGGCGCGGTCGAACGGATAGGCGTTGGCGTAAGCGTCGGCATACTTGGTGCCGATGGGCGTGAGCAGGCGGGTGACGGCCTCGCCGTTGGCGGCTGTGAAGCGCTCACCGCTCATCTGCCACTGCCTGCGGATGGGCGGCAGCCACGTCCAGTGGCTGAAGACGTGCCCCAGCCCCCGGTCCGCCAGCCAGCCGAAGTAGGGCGGCACCAGCAGATGCTCGGAGCGGATCTCCAGGTGGGGCTGCACGTCGTTCGGGATGGCACGGAAGAAGCCGTCCAGCTCGGCGATGTTGGCCTCGGGGTCGGGGCTGTCCGCCACGCGCTGGTACGCCTGCTCGAAGAGGATGCCGGCGAGCCGCTCGCCCAGGATCTCCAGCGCGGGCGCGTGGAACTGGCGCGTGTAGGCGTCGGCGTCGAGGAAATCCGGGTTGGCTTCGTAGACGGCCCGCCCGTCGCGGCTGCGGCGGAGCGTGCGTGCGAAGAAGCTCTGCGGCGCCTTGAGCAGGAAGACGGCGTCGTCCGGGGCGTGCGCGGCGTACTGCTGGAGGACGAAGAAGTTGGGCGTCGGCTCGCCGTCGGCATCGCGCAGGGGGCGGTAGAACGTGAAGTCGAGTTCCAGCACGCCGAAGTGCGCGAAGTAGTCCCGGACGCTCTCGATGGGGAGGGTGCGTTCCTCGAAGGTCTTGCCGCCGAGCCGCCGCGAGCGCGTCTTCACCTGGTCGGCATAGACGGCTTCGGGATAGATCTGCCCGAGCCAGCCGGCGTAGCGGTCGCTGGCGGTGCCGAAGCGGGCGTTCGGGTGCACCTCGTGGAAGCGGTACGCGCCGACGTCGGCGCGGCGGGTGTCGAGATCCATGGGCAGGGGCTGGGGGCCCGTCGCTAGTCCCTAGTGGCTAGGGTTTCGTTTTCCGCATGCGGTTCGTGTTCGGCGCGGCCGTTGGCGTCGGCTAGGCGTTCGCGGCGGGTGCGGCGGAGGGAGCGCTGGACCTCGTGCATCGTCAGGAAGGCGCCGAGGGCGATGAAGACGTAGTAGCCGAGCACGCGCCACGCCAGCAGCGTCGGTGCGACGAGGGCTTCCGGCACGAGGGGTGGGCCGAGGAAGAGGGCGTAGAGCCCTTCCAGCCCGCCGGCACCGCCGGGCGTGGGCATGATGAGCGAGCCGAGCGTGAGCGCCATCGTGCGGAGGAAGGCCAGCACGGCGTCCAGCTCGGGGTAGACGCTCCAGATGATGAAGACCACCAGCAGATAGCGGCAGACCCACGCGGCGAGCGTCAGGAGAAAGCCCTGGACGTAGAAGTCGGCGCGCTGGGCGCGGAGGATGCGGGCCCGGTGGCGGAGCTGCTGCATCACGCCGGCCACCCGCGCCCGGCTGCGGCGCAGCAGCCGCAGCCGGAAGACCCCGTTGACGATGCGTTCGAGCAGGTGCGGGCGGAAGAGCGTGAAGTAGCCGAAGACGAGCACCCACGCCATCAGGAAGACGAAGTAGGCCGTGAAGGTCCATACCCCCACCGCCCCAAGCGAGCGCGGGATGATCTCGAAGTAGAGCCCGCCGACGAGCAGCATCGGGATCGAGAGCGCGAACCAGAGCTGGTCCAGCAGCATCGCAAAGAGCATGATCGAGGCCGCCTCGCCGGTGGGCAGGCGCCGGTCCCGCGCGAGGAACGCGGCCGCGATAGGGCCGCCGCCGATGGTCGAGGGCGTCACGTTCGAGAAGAAGTCCCACGCGAGCTGGCCGCGCAGGCCGCCCGCGAGGTCGAGCCGCCCGTGGGAGACGTAGTGGAGGCGCCACGCGCCGAAGCCCACGCGCAGGACGACGGTGCCGGCGGCAGCGGCGAGCCACCACGGGTTGAGCGTCTGGAGGGCCTGCCGGAACGCGTCCGGCTCGTAGGTCAGGTAGCCGATGACCGCGAGGACGCCCAGGCTCAGCAGCAGGGGCCAGAGCACGCTCGCGCCCGAAATGCGCCCGGCGCCCCGCCGGCGGGGCGGGGCAGGGGCCTCGGAGGATGCGGGCGGAGAAGGCATCGGGCAGGAAAGACGATGGGGGCAGGCGCGCGTGGGGCCGTCCTACGCGGCGCCCCATCGGAAGAATCCGGGGCGCCTCCGGGGCGGCTACAGATTCTCCGGATCTTCGGCGAGCGCCTCGGCGGTGGCGCGGAGGCGGCGGTAGGTCTCTCGCAGCGCTTCCGGGATCACCTTCACCTGCCCGAGCGCCGGCATGAAGTTGGTATCGGCGGCCCACCGGGGGACGACGTGGACGTGCAGGTGCTCCGGGATGCCAGCGCCCCCGGCGGTGCCCAGGTTCATCCCCACGTTGAAGCCGTCTGGGCGGAGCGTGTGGCGCAGCCAGCGCAGGCACCGCGCCGTGGTCTCGGCGATCTCGGCCCGCTCCGCCGGCGTGAGCGCTTCGTAGTCCGCCACCTCGCGGTACGGGACGATCAGCAGGTGGCCGTTGTTGTACGGATAGCGGTTCATCACCACGAAGACGGTCTGCCCGCGCCAGAGGATGAGGTGGTCCTCGTCGCGGTCTTCGCGGGCCATCCGGGTGAATACCGAGGCGCCGTCGCCCGGCGCGCGCGCGGCGGCCTGCTCGACGTGCTGGGCCCGCCAGGGGCTCCACATTCGGTCCATAACGGGGCGTGCGGTCGGCGGGGAAGAAAGCGGGGCTCTGCCCTGCTAACGCGGCCGGGCGGAGGCGGGTTGCCCGGCCGCGTTCGTCAAAACATCCCACCCGGCCCTGCGTTGTAGGAGGGCTTCGCGCTCTTCCCGCACCGCCCCTCGCCGTCCATGTTCGACGTCCGCCGTGCCGACCTGCACACGCACACCACCTGCTCCGACGGGCGCCTGGCGCCGGCGGCGTTGGTGGCGCATGCGCGAGCCTGCGGCCTGCACGCCCTCGCCGTCACGGACCACGACTGCATCGACGCGCTGCCGGAGGCGTTCGCGGCCGGGCGGCGGCACCACATCGAGGTGGTGGCGGGCGTCGAGCTGAGCGTGACGGTCGAGGGCGAGGAGGTCCATCTGCTGGGGTACTTCTTCGACCCCGAGCACGCCGGGTTGCGGGCGCACCTGGAGGCGTTCCAGGAGGCGCGGCGCGCGCGGGCCGCCGAGATGGTCGAGCGGCTGCGTGGCCTGGGTGTCGGCATCGCGCTGGGTGATGTGCTGGCGCGGGCCGGGGGGCGCTCGGTGGGGCGGCCGCACGTGGCCGAGGCGCTGGCCGCCGCCGGCTACGTGGCCGAGCCCCGCGACGCCTTCGACCGGTACATCGGCGACGGCGGGCCGGCCTTCGCCGCCAAGCCGCGCTTCGAGGCGGCCGAGGCCCTCGCCCTGGTGCACGACGCGGGCGGCATCGGCGTGCTCGCCCACCCCGGCCACTGGACGCGCGACGCCACGCTCATGGCGCTCATCCGCGCCGGCCTCGACGGCATCGAGACGATCCACCCCAGCCACGACGCCTCGCTCACGCGCTACTACCGCACCCTCGCGCGCGACTTCGGCCTGCTCGAAACCGGCGGCTCGGACTACCACGGACCCCGGGACGACGGCGCGGACCGCCTGGGCCGCTACAGCATTCCGTATCCGCGCTTCGAGCGCGTCCGCCGCGCTGCATCCCGCGCCCCGGTTACGTGATGCCGCTGCCTCGCGTGTATCGGGAACGACGAACCCAACCCGCTGCTATGCCCACCACGCTCGAAGGAACCCTCGTCGCGACGGACGCTCGCTTCGCCGTCGTCGTGAGCCGGTTCAACGCCTTCATCACCGAGAAGCTGCTCGACGGCGCGCTCGACGCCCTCGCCCGCCATGGCGCCGACCTCGACGCCGTGACGGTGGCGTACTGCCCCGGCGCCTACGAGATGCCCCTCGTGGCCCGCCGCCTCGCCGCCTCGGGGGACTACGACGCCGTGATCTGCCTGGGCGCCGTCATCCGGGGGGCCACCTACCACTTCGAGCTCGTCGCCGGCGCGGCGGCGCGCGGCGTCACGCAGGCCGCCCTCGACGCCGACGTGCCCGTCCTCTTCGGCGTCCTCACCACCGACACCATCGAGCAGGCCATCGAGCGGGCCGGCACGAAGGCCGGCAATAAGGGGGCCGAGGCGGCACTCGCCGCCATCGAGATGGTGAACCTGCTCCGCCAGATCTGAACCGTCCCTTCGCCGCGTGCCTATCGGTTGAACGCTACTGCGCTCTTCCTCTTCCCCTCGTTCAACCCTTCGGGCGATCCGATCATGTGCTGTAGAGTTTCCGTGGTGCGACGCGCGTTGCTGCTGGTGCTGGCGCTTCTGATGGCCGCCCCCGTATGGGCGCAGGAGGACCGGTGGACCGCCCACACGTCGATGCGCGGGGTGGAGGCGCTGGCGGCTTCCGGCGACGCGCTCTGGGTGGCGACGAACGGCGGCGTCTTCAGCTATACGCCTGCCACCGGCGTGTTTCAGCGCTACACCGCCGCCGAAGGGTTGCACAACGTCCAGACCCGTGCCATCGCCTACGACGCCCGCCGCGACGTCGTCTGGATCGGCTACCGGGACGGCGCCCTCGACCGGCTCGACCCCGCCACCGGCGCGGTAGACACGTTCCTCGACGTCGCGCGCAACGACCGCTTCCCGGCCCGTGAGATCAACCGCCTGCTGGTGCGCGGAGACAGCGTGCTGGCGGCCACCGCCTTCGGGCTCGTCGTCTTCGACCCCGTGCGCGGCGAGGTGCGAGACACCTACAGCCAGCTCGGCACGCTCACGCCCGCCACGGCCGTGCGGGACGTCGCCGTGGCGCCGCTGCCCGATGGCCGTGCCGCCTTCTGGCTCGCCACCGCCGAGGGCCTCGCCTATGCACCCCTCTCCGCCGTCAACCTCCAGGACCCCGGCGCGTGGACGGTAGATCGGGAGGCGCTGCCGGACCCCTCCGCGTTCTCCGTCGCGCCGTTCGAGGGGGCGCTCTATGTAGGTACCGCCGAGGGCCTCGCCCGCCGCAACCCAGATGGCACCTACGACCCCTTCGGCTTCACGGACCGGCCCGTGCGCGGGCTCGCCCCGCTGGAAGACCGGCTCCTGGCCACCGACGACTTCAAGCTCTACGCGGCCTTCTCTTTTGGCGGCTCGCTGACCCTCGCCGAAGGGTTCGCGGATCTGACGGCCGTGACGGTCGGGCCGGATGGGAACGTGTGGATCGGGGGGCGGCAGGCCGGGCTCAACGGCTTCGTACGCCCCACCGGCAACGAGCAGCCCGCGCCGGTGCTCTCCGGAGGCTTCCCCGAAGGCCCGTTCGACGGCCTCTTCGAAGACCTCGCCACCGACGACGCCGGCACGCTCTGGGCGGCGGCCACCCGCAACACTCCCGGCGGCGGTTTCTACCGCCTCGCCCCGGACGGCGCCTGGACCGACTATACCGGCCGCTTCATCGACGCGCTCGACGGGCGCTCCGCCTTCACCGGCGTCCACCCCGGCGCGGACGGGAGCCTCTGGGCCCCGTCCTTCGGCGACGGCCTGGCGCAGGTCACCCCGGAGGGCGAGGTCGTCGTCTACGACCGCGCGAACTCGACGCTCCAGGCCGCCGCCGGCACGAGCGACTTCGTGATCGTCGGCGGGGCCTATACCGAGGACGACGGCACGCTGTGGGTGACCAACGTCACCGCCGCCCGGCCTCTCCACGTGCGGGCTCCGGACGGCACCTGGACCGCGTTGCAGGCGCCGCGCTGCCAGGGGCTCGTGCCCACCACGGCCCTCGGCGAGATCTTCATCGACGCCTTCGGGCAGAAGTGGATCGTCGTGCTCGACGCCACCAACTTCCGCCTCACGCGCGGCCTCATCGTGCTCGACACCGGCGCAGACCCGACCGACGCCTCGGACGACACGTGCCGGTTCCTCGATCAGACACCCTCCGGCCCGCAGGGCTTCCCGAGCCTCGCCCTCAACGCCGTCGTCGGAGACCGCGAAGGCCAGGTCTGGGTGGCGACGGATAAGGGGCCCGCCTTCATCCTCAGCAGCAGCGTCGCCGCGCAGGACCCCGCCACCGTCCCCAACCGGCCCGTCTGGGCCGACCGCGCGCTCGGGACGTTCGTGCTCAACGGCCTCGTCGTCAACGACATCGCCGTGGACCCGGCCAACAACCTGTGGATGGCGACCAACGAGGGCGCCTTCCTCATCGGGCAGGAGGGCGGATTCCAGCGGCTGGAGCACTTCACCGCCGAGAACTCGCCCCTGTTCTCGGACGTGGTGGTCGCCGTCGCCGTCGATGCGCGCACGGGCGAGGTGTACTTCGCCACGGACCAGGGGCTCGTCAGCTTCCGGGGGGATGCCGTGGCCGCCGCTCCCGAGCGCCGCACGCTGCGGGTCTATCCCAACCCGGTGCGGCTGAACGAGGGCGCCGCGCCGGAGATCTTCGTCGAGGGGCTGGTCGAGGAGACGGACGTGCGCGTGGTGACGCCGAGCGGCACGCTCGTGGCGCAGTTCGACGCGCGCGGCGGCCGGGCTCGCTGGGACGGCCGCGACCTCCAGGGCGCGCTGGTGCCGTCCGGGGTGTACCTCGTCGTGGCCGTCGGGCGGAACGGCGAGGGCACGGCGTATGGCAAGGTGGCCGTCATCCGGTGACGAAGGGCGCGCTCAATCGAAAGTTCACCACGCCGCCGGATCGAAAGGGTTGCGTCGCGGTAGAACAGGTTTTAGTTTCCGAGTCCTTTTCGGATCGACGGTGGCCGTAGCTCAGTTGGTTAGAGCGCCAGGTTGTGGCCCTGGAGGTCGGGGGTTCAAATCCCCTCGGTCACCCCTGTCATCGTGTCCGCGTGCTGGCGGATACGGATGAACATGCCGCGTTCGTCTAGGGGTCTAGGACGCCGGCCTTTCACGCCGGTAACACGGGTTCGAATCCCGTACGCGGTACGTCAGCCCCGGGGCTTCAGGCTCCGGGGCTTTTTTTGTGCGAGCAGCACGCTCCGCCCCGGAATTCGTCGGGCTCGGGCAGTTAAGCGTGCCCGGCCCGCTGCCGATTATAGAGAGGCACCGTCCGGCCTGCCTGGAGCCTGT
This sequence comes from Rhodothermales bacterium, assembly GCA_033721675.1. GTDB lineage: Bacteria > Bacteroidota > Rhodothermia > Rhodothermales > JAWWAN01 > JAWWAN01. Next base: position 12,672 of record JAWWAN010000021.1, read on the forward strand.
GATTCGGAGTAGACGTCAGCGCCGCCCGGTGGTCCCTCCCCCTGTCTCCCGAAGCGCGGAGTGCTCGTCATGGTTCTGCCTCGTCTCACGGTGTTGGAACAGCGATACGCCATTGGTGGCGTGCTGGCAACGCCGGTACCCTTCGTCGCCTCCTACAAAGCCTGGAATCTGCGGACTGAGGATCCGGTGACGCTGGAGGAGTATCTTCCAGAGTCGTTGGTGGAGCGCGCCGCCGACGGGCTGGAGGTGATCCCGCGCGACGCCGCCATGGCCGACCCGTTCGGCTACGGGTTGGAGCAGTTCATCCGGGAGGCCCGCGCCCTGACGGCCCTCGGCCACCCCAACGTGGAGGCGCCGCTGGAGGTCTTCGAGGCAAACGCCACGGCGTATCGCGTGCTCGAGCATCCGTCGGGGGCCGCCTTGAGTGCGGTGCTTGCCACACACGGCGGCATCTTGCCGGCGCGCCCGGCGGTCACCGTGCTGTTGCCGGTGCTCAGCGGGTTGCACGCGGCGCACCGGCAAGGGCTCATCCATGGCGGGCTCTCTCCAGAGGCCGTCTTCCTCTCGAAGAACCGTGGGCCGCTGCTGCGAGGCTTCCGCACGGCCGCGCTCATGCTGGCGCTGCGGAGTGGCCTGCTCGATGCGTTGCACCTGCCGGGCTTCTCCGCCCCCGAGCAGTACGACGCCGAAGGGCGCTCCGGCCCCTGGACCGACGTGTACGGGGCGGCCGCCACGCTCGTGCGGGTGCTCACCGGCGAGCCGCCGCCGCCCGCGCCCGAACGCCGCACGCACGACGCGCTGCCGGCCCTGCTGCGGACGCAGTCTGTGCTTTCGGATCCGCTGCGCCTCCTTCTCGAAGAGGCCCTCGCGCTCGACCCCGCAGACCGGCTTCGTACCATCGACGCCTTCCGCTCGCGCCTGGCCGAACTCTTCGCCGAGCCAGCAGCGACGTCCGAATCGGCAGCCGAGCCGGCGCCTCCCGAGACGGTTGCGGAGCCGGCGCCTCCCGAGACAGTCCCAGAATCCTCCGGCGAGGCCGAACCGGTGGAAGCCGCGCCCGAGACCGCCGAAGAGGAGCCCGAGGCCGAATCCGGTCTATCGATGGAGGCCGAGCTGCTGCCCGCGCCGGAAGCCGCACACGAGCCGACGCCCCCGGAAGCGGAGGCGCCGGCCGCGCCCGAGACCGCCGAAGAGGAGCCTGGGGCCGTAGAGGAGCCTGAGGCCGTAGATCTCTATTTCGAAGAAGACATCATCCCGGTAGCCGACGCGCCCGCTGAAGCATCGCCTGCGCTCTCCTTCGCGGACGACGTAGACGACTGGTTCGGGGCCGAACCGGCCGCCAGCCCGGATCCCGCCTCCGTCCCCCTCGAACTCGAGGGATGGATCGACGAGGAGATCGTGCCGGCCGACGCCGTGCCGGCCGACGCCGCGCCGGCCGCCGAAGCCATGGCCGAAGAGCCGCCGGCCGCCGCGCCGGAGCCTCCGCCGGCCCCGCCAGTGGAAGAGGCCACGCCGGTAGAAGAGGCCACACCGGCCGCCGAGGTCCCGAAGCCCGCTCCGAAGCGTACCTCGAAGCGCGCCTCAAAACCGGCTCGCACGCCGCGGATATCGAAACGCCACTTTCGGACCGCAATCCTGGCGGCCATCGCCATCGTGCTGCTGCTGGCGCTCGCCGGCGCCTACTGGCTCCTGCCCGACCGGGGCGATACCGCCGCCGCGCAGTACGCCTATTACCGCACGCAGGGCGACTCGCTCTACGCGGCGGACCAGTTCGCCGAGGCCGAGAAGGAGTACGCCCGTGCGCTGGCGATCGTGCCGGGGGATGCGTACGTCGCCGAGCGGCTCGACGAGACCCGCCGGCGCCTTGCCAACGTCAGCGGCGAACGCTACGACGAGTACGTAGCCGACGGGGACAGGCTGGCCGCCCGCGCAGACTCGCTGCTCAGGGCCGGCCAGGCGCTCGAAGCCCTCGGCTTCTACACCGAGGCCAATAATGCCTACTACGCGGCGCTCCAGTACCGGCCGTCCGACGATGCTGCGCTCGAACGCGGGCAGCGGAGTGCGAAGGGGATGGAGCGGGCGCTGCAGGCTCATCGGCGCGCCACGCCAGACCGCCCCTCCGCCCGGGACGAGAACGCGGACGACGTCCGGCAGCGCTATGCCGCCGCGCGCCGGCGGGGCGACGACGCCCTCGCCCGAGGCGACAAAGCCGCCGCCCGCGACGCGTATGCCGAAGCGCTGACCCTGCGCCCCTCCGATGCCTACGCCCTTCAGCGCCTCCGCACGCTCGATACCCCCGCCGACGAAGCCCAGAGCGATGTCCTCTTCCTCCAGCACGTCGAGCGCGGCACGACGCTCTGCGCACAGAACCGCTGCGCCGAGGCCGTAGAATCCTTCCGGCAGGCACTCGCCCTCCGTCCGGACGACCCCCGCGCCCGGGCCGGTCTCGAACAGGCCCTCGCCGCCGGTGGCGAGGCGGCCTCGCAGACCGATCAGGCAGCCCCGTCCGAGCCGCTGGCGGTGGTGCCGTCCATGCCGCCGGTGGAGGCCTCCGCCGCCGGCCGGCCGGCCGCAGATCGGGTACGGGGCGAAGAACGCATCCACGTGGTCGTCGACGAGCCGCCCCACCTCATCGGCGGGCTGCGGGGTCTCCAGGATGCCCTGCGCGTACCGGAGGAGGCCATCGAGAACGGGGTCTCGGGCCGCGTCTACGTCCAGTTCGTCGTCGACGAGCGGGGGCGGGTGCGGGATGCCACGGTGATCCGGGGGCTCGGAAGCGGCTGCGACGAAGAGGCGCTGCGCATCATCACGCAGGCGCGCTTCGAGCCCGGCCGCATCGACGGCCAACCCGTCAAGGTCCGCCACACGCTGTTCGTCATCTTCCCCGAAGTTCGCAAGCAGTAACACGCCGGGCTTGCGGAGGGCGGGGGAACGCCGTCTCCCCCGAATCCACGAAAGCACCGCCCCCTGCATGAGGAGGCGGTGCTTTCCGGGTAGGAGGCCGGGCGTGCGGTCCTACTTGACGCGCACCAGCTCGGTCTCGCGGCGGACCTGGATGTCTGCCCCGAAGTGGGTCTGGTACCGTGTGGCCTCGGCGTGGCTCATCGGCTCGACGGCAAAGTTGGCCGGCGCGACGGCCGAGCGGACGCTGAAGTACGGCCGGCCCAGGTCGTCTTCATAATAGTCCTCCTCGTAGTAGTCGTCGCCGTAGTCGTCGTAGTCGTCGCCGTAGCCCTGGTAGCCGC
>JAWWAN010000022.1:0-15913 GCA_033721675.1 Rhodothermales bacterium
CCCGGAGGGCGCCCGGCGCGGCCATCCGGCGCGGGACGTACGGCAGCACGCGGAGGTGCCGCCCGGCGAGCAGGTAGGGCGCCAGCCGCTCCACGTCTGCCTGCGGGACGGCCACGACGAGGCTGAACTGCCGTTCGTCCACCACCATCACGTCGGTCAGGATGGCCGCGCGGGGCGGGGTGGGCCGAGCACCCGCGCCCTCGACGTCCACGAGGGCCTCGTCCTCTGCCGTGATGGGGGCCGGGCCGGCGGGGCCGGCGACGTCGACGAGCAGCATCGCCGCCTCGCCGACCGCGAACGGATGCTGCGACGTGTCTGCCACGGCGAGCAGCACCGTGTCTCCGGCATCGTGCAGGCCGGGCGGCAGCAGGTCGGCGGCGGTGAACACCCGGCGCGCGGGGACCACCGTGGCGGTGTGCCGGCCCACCAGCAGGCTGCTGTCGGCCAGGACGGACGGGCGGCGGGCCTGGGTCGTCGGGGTGAGCAGTGCCGGCGTCACCCGGGCGAAGGCGGGCACGTCGCGGGCGGCGGTCCAGATGACCGTCGGGGGCTTCTGCGTATGCAGGGCCGCCGCGCCGAAGACGATGCCAGCCACAGTCGCGGCGGCCAGCACGCCCGCGGCGGCACGTGCGATGCGGTCTGGAGGAACCATGCGGGGCCTCCGGGGCGTGTGCCGGGCGGCGGCCCGGCGGTTCGGCATTACCCGGCGTTCTCCCCCTCGGTCAGCCGGCGGCGCAGCGACTCCTCCTCGGCGTCCGTCGTCGGGCGCACGATGGTGACGGCGCGCACCTGCAAAAACTCGCGGAGCACCGGATCCTTGACCTCATCGGCCGTGAGGCTTTCCTCGCCGCCGGGCGAGAGCACCACGGGGCGGGTCGACAGCTCGATCGTGACGGGCCGGTCGTTCGTATTCTTGATGATCATGCCCTTCCGCTTCCGAGCCATAATCACGCGATCACGTCGTATCATTACGAGTATGGGCCGGCGCCGCGCCCCTGCGAAGAGGCCGTACGCCGGGCAGACGAAGTCATAATACAATATTTCGGGCACGAAAGAAGGGACCCGGCCCGACGCCCCCGCATACCTTCACAGGAATCTCGCAATGAACGATCGGCTCGCGATGCTGGCGGACCGGAGCCGCGACGCACTCGGAGCGCTGCTCGGCATCCTGTATCCACCCGCGTGCGTGGGCTGCGCCGCCCGGGTGCCGGACCCCTCGGCCCCGCTCTGCGCCCGTTGCCTGGCCGGCATCGAGCGCGCCGGCGACGGCGCCCCTGCGGCCCTGCTGGACCGGCTGCCGGAGGGCCGGGGCGCCCTCGCGGGCATCTTCTCGCTCTGGGTGTTCGACGCCGGCGGCACCGTACAGCGCGTGCAACACCGCCTCAAGTACGGCAACCGCCCGCATCTCGGGCTGGCGCTCGGCCGGATCCTCGGGGCGGCCTATCGCGCCGAGGGGCGGCCCCTGCCGGACGGGGTGGTGCCGGTGCCCCTGCACCACCGCCGCCGGTACGAGCGGGGCTACAACCAGAGCGCCTTCCTCGGGCGCGGCGCCGGCGAGGCCCTGGGCGTGCCGGCCTGGGAGGACGTGCTGGTGCGAACGCGCGCTACCCGCACCCAGACCCGCCTCTCCCGCGAGGCTCGCTGGCGCAACGTCGCGGGGGCTTTCCGCGTCGCCCGCCCCACGGCCGTGGCAGGCCACTGCGTGCTCCTCCTCGATGACGTCCTCACGACGGGCGCCACGCTGGCCGCCGCCGCTGACGCCCTGCGCAGCGCCGGCGCAGCATCGGTCTACGCGGCCACCCTCGCCATGGCCCGCTGAATGGCCCGCCGGCCGGCTCAGCGAAAGTCTTCGAGGCGCAGGATCGCGTCGCAGCGGTCGGCCTCGGCGGGCGCGTTGGTAGCCACGACGAGCAGCCCGCCGGTGGCGCGCTGGTGCTCTATCACGCGCTCCACCATCGCCAGCCCGGCAGCGTCGAGGTTCGTCGTGGGCTCGTCGAGCAAGAGCAGGGGGGGCGTCGCCAGCAGGGCCGCCGCATACTTCACGCGCTGCTGCATCCCCGAGGAAAACGTCCCGACGCGGTCGTCGGCCCGGTCGGTGAGTTCGACGAGGGCGAGCACGTCCGCGATGCGATCCTTCGGGCGGGGCAGGCGGCGGGCCTGTGCCAGAAACGCCAGGTTCTCCCGCGCGCTGAAGCCGTCGTAGACGTTGAGGTAGGGCGCCACGAGGCCGGTGTGCAGCGGCCGCTCCTCCGCCGCTACCGGCGCCCCGTCCAGGTGGAGCGTCGCCGCCCCCTTCGAGGGGCGCAGCACACCCGCCAGGATGCGCAGCAGCGTCGACTTTCCGGATCCATTGGCGCCGGTGATCGCCAGCGACCGGCCGCCTTCGAGCGCGAAGGTGAGCCGGCGGAAGAGCACGCGGCGCCCGAAGCGCTTGGCGAGGCGATCTGCGACGAGACGGGGCATGTAACGATAGCGAAAAGGCGGGGAGCAGGCGTCCGGCGGGGCGCATACCCGTAGCGTATCTTGGCTCGCCCCTACCTTCGCCAGAAAATAGGATCCCTTGCATGAAAAGCCCGCTGAAAAACGTCTCCTTCCTCCTCTTCGGCGCGGCCCTGCTCGTGGGCGGCTGCGAAGGCGAGGCGCCCGCTCCCGACCCCGCCCCTGACGCCGACCCCTCGGCCGTGGCCGTGAACCGCGTGGCCGTGGCCACCCTCGCCCCCGCTTCCGGCAGCACCGTCGGCGGCACCATCACCCTGACCGAGCAGGAGGGCGGCCTGCTGGTCGAGGCCCGGGTCACGGGCCTCGCGCCCGGCCCGCACGGTTTCCACGTCCACGAGACCGGGGATTGCAGCGCGCCCGACGCCACGAGCGCCGGCGGCCACTTCGCCCCGGCCGGCGACCCCCACGGCGCGCCCTCCGACGCCCCCGGCCAGCGCCACGTCGGCGACTTCGGCAACCTCGAAGCCGGCCCGGACAGCACCGCCACCTACAGCCGCGTCGATACCGTCGCCACCCTCTCCGGGCCGAACTCGGTCATCGGGCGCGCCGTCATCGTCCATCAGGATGCCGACGATCTCACCTCGCAGCCCAGCGGCGAGGCCGGCCCGCGCATCGCCTGCGGCGTCATCGAGATGCAGGAGGGTATGTAGCGCCACGGCGAGCCAGGGCCGGCGCCATTCTGGGCGAGTACGACCTTTCCTCTCGTCGCCCCGAGCAGACCCCATCGCCCCCTGCCGTCCTCCCGAGCAGACCCCATCGCCCCCTGCCGTCCTCCCGAGCGAGCCCAATCATCCCCTGTTGTCATCCCGAGCGAGCGAGAGCGAGCCGAGGGATCTCAGCGCTCGACCGTAGCGTCGTTCCTGACCGGTGAGATCCCTCGGCTTCGCTCGGGATGACAACGGCAGGCGAGGACGGCGACAGGCGTCCCGCTTTGCTCGAGATGACGGCGGAATCGAACCCGAGGTGCCGCCCCGGCGTTACCGCCCGCACTGGTGGATGCAGGGGCCGGCGACGGGCTTGACGCCCGTTCCTCCGCGCCCGTATCATCCCGTATTTGTTGAACGTGGGCGGAACGCCGATGCACCGCGCGACCTTTCTCGGATCGATCACGGCCCTGCTGCTGGCCGGGCTCCTCTACGCCGCGCTCCGCCCGGCCGAGGCCCCCTCACCCGAGCCGGAGCGCCGCCCCGCCGAGACGGCCTGGCTCCAGCGCACCTTCCCCCACTACCGCGCCGACCCCGCCGCCTACCGCGCCGCCTTCGTCGAGGCCGGCCGGCTCCGCGCCGCAGCCAAGACCGACCCCTTCGGCCCGTGGGAGCCCGTCGGCCCCACCAACGTCGGCGGCCGCATCGTCGACGTCGCCTTCGATCCGCAGACGCCCACCACGGTCTACGCCGCCGCCGCCACCGGCGGCGTCTTCAAGTCGACCGACCTGGGCCAGACGTGGGCGCCGATCTTCGACGACCAGCCCCTGCTCAGCATCGGCGACGTGGCCGTCGATCCGTCGAACCCGCAGACGCTCTACGTGGGCACCGGCGAGGCCAACGGCGGGCACAACAACTTCGCCGGGGCGGGGCTATACAAGAGCGACGACGGGGGCACGACGTGGCGCTTCCTGGGGCTGGAGAAGACCACCAGCATCGGCCGCGTCCTCGTCGACCCCGAACGGCCGCAGCGCGTCTTCGTCGCCGCCGTGGGCTCGTACTTCGCCGCCCACCCCGAGCGCGGCCTCTACCGCAGCGACGACGGCGGCGAGACGTTCGAGCGGGTGCTGTTCGTCAACGACTCGACCGGCGTGATCGACGTGGTGCAGCGGCCGGACGACCCGGACGTCCTGCTGGCCGCCACGTGGGAGCGCGCCCGCGGGCCGTTCGAGGCGACCCTCGCCGGCGACGACTCCGGCGTCTGGCGTTCGGACGATGGCGGCGACACGTGGACGCGCCTCGGCCCCGCCGACGGCCTACCCGCCGGCCCCGCCGGCCGCATCGGCCTGTCGCTCTCCCACGGCCACCCGGACGTCGTCTACGCCCTCTACACCGATGGCTACCGCTACCGGGGGCTCTACCGGAGCGACGACGGCGGACGCACCTGGCGCGACGCCGACACCGACGACGAGGTCCGCGCCGGCACGCGCGCCTTCAGCTGGTACTTCGGGCAGGTGCGCGCCCACCCCCGCGACCCCGACGTCGTCTTCGTGCTCGACGTGCGCATGAGCGCGTCCCTCGACGGCGGCGGCTCGTGGCGCCGCACCGACGGGCTCGAAGGCGGCGGGGCGCTGCACGTCGATCACCACGCCCTCGCCTTCCACCCCTCCGACCCCCGCATCGTGATCGCCGGCAACGACGGCGGCCTCGCCCGCTCGACGAACGGCGGCGCCACCTGGACCCCCCTCGGCGGCCTGCCCATCACCCAGTTCTACGAGATCGCGGCCGACCCCACCGACCCCGAGCGGTTCTACGGCGGCACCCAGGACAACGGCGTGATCGTCAGCAACGGCCCCGGCGGGTGGCAGCGCATCCTCGGCGGCGACGGCTTCTACATCGCGGTCGACCCCACGGACCCCGCGACGGTCTACGCCGAGAGCCAGAACGGGGGCCTCGTCAAGTTCACCGCCGAGGGCGCCGCCTCCGCCACCGAGGGCATCCCGCGCGACGAACCCCGCAACTGGTCCACGCCCGTCGTGATGGACCCGCAGAACCCGCAGCGCCTCTACTACGGCACGAACCGGATCTGGCGCACCGAGGACGGCGCGACCACGTGGACCCCGATCAGCCCCGACCTCACGCGCCGCCTCGGCCTCGACCTCATCGGCACCGTCACCACCATCGCCGTCGCGCCCTCCGATCCGCGCGTGCTCTATGCCGGCACGGACGACGGCTACGTGTGGGTGAGCGAGGACGACGGCGCCACGTGGCGCAACGTCACGCGCGCCCCCCTCCCCTTCCGCTGGGTCACCCGCCTCGCCGTGGACCCCACGGACCCACGGACGGCCTACGCCACCTACTCCGGCCTGAAATGGCGCGACCCCGAGCCCCACGTCTTCCGCACGCGCGACGCCGGAGCGACGTGGGACGACGTCACCGCCAACCTCCCCGACGCCCCCGTCAACGCCTTCACCATCGACACCCTCGATCCCCGCGTGCTCTACCTGGGCAGCGACGTGGGCGCCTTCGTGAGCCTCGACGCCGGCGGCACCTGGCAGCCCCTCGGCACCGGCCTGCCCGCCGTCTCCGTCTATGACCTGACGCTCTACGACGACGGCACGCGGCGCTTCCTGCTGGCCGGCACCCACGGCCGCTCGATGTACCGCCTCCCCCTCGGCTTCGCGCCCGTCGCCACCGAGCCCGACGCCGTGCCGGACGGCGTGGTGCTGCAGGCCGCCTTCCCGAACCCGTTCCGAGACCGCGCGACCCTCTCCTTCCGCCTCGCCGCCCCCGCCTCGGTCCGCCTGGAGATCTTCGACGTGCGCGGCCGCAAGGTGGCGACGCTGGCCGACGGCGCGCATGCCGCCGGCACGCACACCGCCACGTGGACGCCCGCCCTCGCCGCGCCGGGCCTCTACCTCGCCCGCCTCACCGTGGCAGATGCCGCCGGCCGCACCGTCCGCACCACGACGCTGACGCGCCTGCGCTGACCGCGGCCCACCCCGCCAGGTCTCCACGGGGCGGATCGGTACCGATCCGCCTCACGCCGCGACGACGGGCAGCGGGTGCTCCATGCCGGACTTCAGGTAGGCCTCCGGGTCGTGCTCCAGCGCGCCCTCGGGGAGCCACTCCCAGAGCGGCCCCAGGTGCCGCCGGATCCGCTCCACCAGCACGCGCGGCACCGTCCGCGTCGCGCCCTCGAAGAACGCCCGCATCTCCGGGTCCTCGGCCAGCCAACGCCGCATCCGGCGGTGGTACGCCAGCTTGTTGTTGCGGCCGGACGAGACGCCCCGGAAGAGCTGCTCCAGCCCGGGGATCGGGTGCCGCACGTTCTTCATCAGCCGCCGCCGGAGCGCGCGCGGCGAGAACGAGTAGTCGAAGACGTCGATCAGGTGGTCGTAGAACTCCGTCCATGCGTAATTCTTGGGGCGGACGTTCATCGCCTGCACGAGGTCGAGGAAGTGGAACGGCACGGGCAGCACGCGCCCCTCGCGCTGGTAGTTCAGGTTGAGCACGGCATTCCGGCCGAACGAGCAGAGGACGGCATAGTGCGGATAGACGCCCGGCGCGAGGTCGATGAACCGCTTCGTCAGCTCGAACGGCTCCGGCCCCTCGTCGGCGTCCAGCCCGAAGATCAGGTTGCACTGCGTGTAGGGGATGTAGGACTGCACGAGGTTCGCGTGCTCGGCCACGCGCTGCACCTTCTCCAGCCCCATCGTCCGCCGCATCCGCGACTTGTCCCCGATGTCGAACCAGGACTCGATGCCGGGCGCGATGGCGGCGAAGCCGTTGCGCCGGAGCCGTTTCAGGTTGTCCTCCTTCAGCAGCGAGAGCGACGTCTCGGCGACGAACGTGACGCTGCCGGGCGGCACGGCCTCCTCGATGGCGTCGAGGTACTCGTCGAACCGGATGCCGAAGTTGGGGTCGTGCCAGACGATGAGGGAGCGCGGCAGCTTCAGCGCCCGGAAGAACCGGAGGTCATCCTGGATCACGTCGAAGTCGAGCGGCTGGTAGGCCACGGCCGCGTCGATGCAGAAGCTGCACGTGTAGGGGCAGCCCAGGCTGCCCAGGAGGGGCACGGCGCGCAGGATCTTGGCCCGCTCCATCGACGGCCGGAGGAACTTCCACCGCTGCCGCAGGCCCGGCAGGTGGGCGGGCTGGCGATCCGCCGACAGGTAGACGCCGAGGGGCCGCTGCGGCGCGGCGTCGTGCACGAGGTCGTCCAGCAGCGCCCGGTCGCAGAAGCCGACGACGTAGTCGAAGTATTTGCAGGCGTCTTCCGGGTAGGACCGGGCGTGCGGCCCGCCGAGGACCGTGACGACGCCCGCCGACCGGAAGCGGTTGCTGAAGGCGTAGGCCAGAATCGCGTTCTGCGAAAACGCGTTGATGAAGACCAGGTCGAGGTCGTCCGGCAGGCCGCCAGAGAGGAGGACCGGCCCGGAGTAGTAGGCGATATGGACGTCGTGCCCGGCCTCCTCGCACCAGACCCCGACCACCTGGGCCATGATGCTCGTGTTGTTGCACCGCATGAGCCGCGAGTATCCGTTCTTGGGCGGCTCCTTGCCCAGCAAGTCAATGATCCCGATGCGCATGAGTCTCTCGGTCTGATGGGCCCGCTCCGTGGGGTACTCCCGAGATGCCGTACGACGCCTTCACGATACGCAGCGGCGGCAGCAGTTGCAACGCACCCCCCACCGCCCCGCCCTGAGCCAAGTCCCTCCCCATGAAAAGGGGAGGACAGGAGGGATAAAGAGCATAGACGATACGGCCGCCACGGGTGCGCCTGCGGCGCCGAACTGCCCCCCCCGCACGCGGTATAAACGGACCGGCTTCACCGACCCCGCCCGCCGCATGCCCGACCCGTCCGCCGCGCCGCCCTCCGACCTCGCGCTCTTCGGCAGAGACGCCACCGAGCGCATCGTCGACGTGCTGCCGCTGCTCGACGGCGAGGCGCGCGTGCGCGTCTACCGCCGCAGCGCCGACGGCCGGACCGTGACCGCCGAGGACGAGCCGTTCTATCCCTTCTTCTTCCTCACCGACGTCGAGCTGCTGCGCGGCTTCCCGCGCGAGCGCTACCAGTTCCAGCCCCTCGCCGGAGCGAACCCCTACCGGAACGTCATCGTCCTCCGCTCGTGGGGCGCGTACTGGGACGCCGTGCGCCACGTGGAGCGCGCCACCGACAGCCGCGAGCGCCGCCCGGACGAACTGTACCTGATCAACAACCCCGCGCAGCAGTACCTGATGCAGACCGGCAGGACCTGCTTCAAAGGGATGGCCTTCGACGACCTGCACCGCCTCCAGCTGGACATCGAGGCCGTGGCCGAGGGCGGCTTCCCGAACGCCGAGCGCCCGCACGACGCCGTCATCATCGTCTCCCTCTCCGACAACCGGGGCTGGCAGCGCCTCCTCCACCTCGCGCCGGGCACCGACGTCCGCCACGGCGAGGCCTTCGAGGACGAGGCCGCGCTCCTGCGCGCGCTCGTCGCCGCCATCCAGGCGCGCGACCCCGACGTCATCGAGGGCTACAACCTCTTCGCCTTCGACCTCCCCTACCTCGCCACGCGCTGCGCCCGCCACGGCGTCCCCTTCGCGCTCGGGCGGGACGCGTCCGTGCCGCGCTCGTTCCCCTCCAGCATGCGCTTCGCCGAGCGCACCATCGACTTCCCCGCCCTCGAGATCGCCGGCCGCCACGTCGTCGACGCCTTCTTCCAGGTGATGAGCTTCGACGTTTTCAAGCGCGACCTGCCCGGCTATGGCCTCAAGGACGCCGCCCGCTACTTCGGCTTCGCGCCGGAGGGCCGCACCTACATCCCCGGCGCCGAGATCGGGCGCGTCTGGCGCGAGGACCCCGCCCGCGTGCTCGCCTACGCCCTCGACGACGTCGTCGAGACCGAGCGCCTGGCCCGCCACCTCTCCGGGTCGTCGTTCTACCTCACGCAGATGCTGCCGATGCCCTACGGGCAGGTGGCGCGGACCGGCCCGGCGGCCAAGATCGAGAGCCTGTTCGTGCGCGAGTACCTGCGGCGGCGTCACAGCCTCCCGAAGAGCACCTGGGGCAGCCAGTCCGTGGGCGGCTACACGGACGTCTTCGTCACCGGCGTCGTCGGGCCCGTCGTCTACGCGGACGTCGAGAGCCTGTACCCGTCGATCATGCTGAACTACGACGTCCGGCCCGCGCACGACGCGCTCGACCTCTTCCCCACCCTTCTCCGCCGCCTCACCGACCTCCGCTTCGAGGCCAAGCGCGCGATGGCGGACGCCGCCACGGACGAGGCCCGCGCCGAACTCGACGCGCGGCAGTCCTCCTACAAGGTGCTGATCAATTCCTTTTACGGGATCCTGGGGTTCAGCCTCAGTATTTTCAACGACTTCGCCGAGGCCGACCGCGTGGCGGCGACGGGGCAGGAGCTGCTGCGGCGGATCATCCGGCTGATCCGCGAGGCGGGCGGCCTCGTCGTCGAGGTCGATACCGACGGCGTGCTGTTCGTGCCGCCGCCCGAGGTGCGGGGCGAGGAGGCCGAGCGGGCCTTCCTCCAGGCGCTCAACCGCCAGATGCCCGAGGGCATCCGCATCGGCTTCGACGGGCGCTTCCGGCGGATGCTCTCCTACAAGAAGAAGAACTACGCCCTCCTCCGCTACGACGGCTCGATGAAGTTCAAGGGCTCGTCCCTCGTATCCCGCTCCATCGAGCGCTTCGGCCGCCGGTTCGTGCGCGAGGCCATCCGCCTGCTGCTCGACGAAGACGTGCAGGGGCTCCACGACCTCTACCTCCGCACGCGCGATCATATCCTGGCGCGCGACTGGAAGGACGCCCGCAGCTTTGCCCGCACCGAGACGCTCAAGGACACCGCCACGCAGTACCAGGCCGACGTCGAGGCCGGCAAGCGGACGCGGGCGGCGGCCTACGAGCTCGCCCTCCGGCGCGCCACGCAGACCGGCACCCCGCCCCGCAAGGGCGACCGCATCAGCTACTACCTCACCGGCACGTCCGCCAACGTCACCGCCTTCGAGAATGCCCGCCTCGCCGACGCCTGGGACCCCGCGAACCCGGACGAGAACACCGCCTACTATCTGAAGCGGCTGGACGAGTTCGCCCGCAAGTTCGAGCCGTTCTTCACCGAGCACGGCTTCCGCCTCATCTTCTCGCCCGAGGACCTCTTCGGCTTCTCGGCGGACGGCATCCAGATCCTGCGCACCGAGCACACGCCGGGCGAGGTCGAGGACGAAGTTCCTTTCTAGGCTCGCTGCGCTCGCGTCGCGGGTCGGGCAGTCTGCACGTCCCGGGTCCATCGCAGACGAACGCCCTCCCCGACCTCGAGACCTTCGCCCCCAGACCTTCGACCCTCAGGCCTTCGACCCCCAGACCTTCGCCAAGAACGCCGGATACCCCATGGACGCGTCGGCGGGCAGGCGCAGCGGCGGGGCCTGCGCGAAGACGTGGGTGGCGGCGCGGCGGAGCGTGGCGGCGGGATCCGGGCCGGAGGCTTCGAAACACAGGCTCCAGAACGAGCGACCGGCGACCCCGATGCGGGACACCTCGACCTCGCACACGCGCTCCGGAGCGGCGTCGGTGCCGGTGATTTCCTGGAGGGTGCCGTCTGCGTCGAGGCGGTAGCGGCGCATCCGGCGGCTCTTGGGGACGGCGAGCCAGCAGGCATCGTCCGGGACGGTGGCGGCCTCGGCGAGGGGGAAGCTCCATTTGCGCCAGTGTTCGAGCACGCCCTCGGCGCCGCCGTGCAGGCGGACGGTGCGGCCGTCGCCGTCCCGGCGCTTGGCCTCGGCATGGCCTTCCCGCAGCTTGACGTTCAGCGCGGGGCCGGTGGGGAGCAGGTAGTGATCGGTGCGTGGGGCCTCGGGCTCGGGCGGGGGGCCGAGGGCGCCGAACCAGTCTGCGGCGGCCTCCGGCACGGCCCCATCGAAGAACCAGCGGATTTCGGCGGTTCGATCCATGAGGCACCGGCGGCGAGGGTTAGCGAGGCGATCTCAAGGTAGCGACGGTGCGGCAGCGGGCGTCGTGACCATCTGGTAAAAGCACCGGGGCCACCTCAACCCGCCCGAAACGCCCGCATACCAGAGGCATCGCTCGATCGTCACTCGCCCCGCCCCCCATGCGACCCAAGAAGCCCTTCAACATCGTCGCCATCGTCGCCGTCGTCTCGCTGCTGATTCTCGGGTTCGTCTTCGTCCGCTCGTGCCACAGCACCGAAGACCCGCAGCATTTCCGGGACGACGACGTGACCGCCGTCATGCTGCTTCCGGATCCGGCCGGGTAGACGCCTCCAGCAGCAGATCGCTGTACGAGACCGAGACGAGCGCCCCGGCCGGGAGGTCGAAGAGCGCGAGGTAGTGGTCGCACTGGGCGCGGAGGTGCTCCTCGCCGAGCGTGCCGTCGGCGTCGATGGCTTCGATCTCGACGAACGCGCCGAGGTGCTCGACGCGGTCGAGGTGGAACTTGACGTTGCCGATGAAGAAGATCTCGCGCCGCTTGTCTACGACGGCGAGCACGCCGAGGGCCTGGGCCAGCAGCGCCTTGAGCGAGCCGCCGGGCTGGGGCGTGTAGAGCGTCACGTGGGAGGCCTTGGGCCCCTGCGCGTCGGCGCGGTGGTAATGGATGAGCGCGTGTTCGATGGTCCCCTCGCGCAGCTTGAGCCGTCCGTGCGCCACGCGGAAGTACGTGTCCACCTGGTGATCCTCCCCCACGAACCGCGCGCCGCGCGCCGCCAGCAGCCGCCGGATGCGCTCGTGCTCCGCGCACCGGGCCTTGATCTCGATGTTGAGGGGCATGGGGGACTGGGGACTGGGGACTGGGGACTGGGGACTGGGGACTGGGGACTGGGGACTGGGGACTGGGGACTGAAGATACATCATCGGTCTTCTTTCCGCTCCCGCGTTCCGGGCCGGGTTGCCTTTTGGGCGGGGGCGTCGTAGGCTTGGAGCCGACCTCCCGCCTGCCCCTGCCGCGCCATGCCCGACCCCGACGTCCCGAAGGGCCTCGTGTTGTTTCCGCCGGGCACGCCGCCGGCCCACCGCCGCCGCCGCCTCGTGTTCTTCATGATCTGGGTGGTGACGGCGGCGGCGCTCGTCTGGCCCCTCTATCCGCTCTTCGGGGGCGATGCCTTTCCGCTGGTGCTGGGCCTGCCGTGGTCGCTGGCCTGGCTGGTGGGCTGGCTCGCCGTGATCTTCGGCGCCTCGGTGTGGCTGTACCGGAGCGAAGATCGGTGATGGAGGCGCGCCTTTTTCGCGCGGGGCACCGGGGAGGTTGCCGGCGCCCGCATCGGCTGTTCCAGATCGCACACCGCCTGTGGACACCTGGCTGACGACGGTCCTGATCTGCGGAGCGTACCTGCTGGTGACGCTCCTGATGGGCGTGCTGCCGGGGCGGCGCGTGACGAGCAGCGTGGCGGGCTACGTAGCGGCGGACCGGACGATGAACGTCGTCGTGCTCTACTTCGTCCTCGGCGCCTCCGTGTTCTCGTCGTTTGCGTTTCTGGGCGGGCCGGGATGGGCGTATTCGCGCGGGGCGGCGGCCTTCTACATCCTCGCCTACGGCGTCGTGGGGATGGTGCCGCTCTACTTCCTCGGGCCGCGCGTGCGGCGGCTCGGCGCGCGCTTCGGCTTCGTGACGCAGGCCGAGCTGCTGGCGCACCGCTACGGCAGCCGGGCGCTCTCTGCGGTGCTGGCCGTGCTCAGCGTGGTCGTCTTCATCCCCTACCTGACGCTCCAGATGAAGGGCGCCGGCTACATCCTGGAGGTCATCTCCGGAGATCGGATCCCGGCGTGGGCCGGCGCGCTGGCGGCCTACGGCGTGGTCCTCGTCTACGTGTGGACGAGCGGCGTGCTGGGGGTGGGCTGGACGAACACGTTCCAGGGGCTCTTCATGCTCGTCATCGCGTGGTTCCTCGGGCTCTACCTGCCCCACACGCTCTATGGGGGCGTCGGGGCGATGTTCGAGCAGCTCGCGGCGGCGGGCCACGAAGCGATGCTGCGCGCGCCCGGCCTCGACGCCGCCGGGCAGCCATGGTCGTGGGGCGGCTTCAGCTCGGCCGTCGTCGTCTCGGCGCTGGGCCTCTCGATGTGGCCCCACCTGTTCATGAAGAGCTACGCCGCGCGGAGCGAGCGCGACCTGCGCCTGACCATCGTGCTCTACCCGACGTTCCAGCTCTTCCTCGTCCCGATCCTGCTCATCGGCTTCGCCGGCATCCTCGCCTTTCCGGGCGTCGCGCCGGCAGACACCATCGTGCCGTTCCTGCTGACGCAGATCGACCTCTCGCCCGTCCTCGTCGGCCTGGTCTGCGCCGGGACGCTGGCCGCCTCGATGTCTACGGGCGACGCCATTCTGCACGCGGCGGCCTCCATCGGCGTGCGGGACGGCGTGCGCCCCTTCCTTACGCGCGCCCCGGACGACCACACGGAGCGCCGTTGGATCCGGGGGCTGGTGCTCGGCATCGGCGCGGTGGCGTACTACTTCGCCGTCGCCAGCGACGTCTCCATCGTGGCGCTGCTGCTGGGCTCCTACGGCGGCGTGGCGCAGATCTTCCCGCTCATGGTGGCGGCTTTCTACTGGCCGCGCGCCACCGGCGCCGGCGCGCTGGCCGGGCTCGTGGCGGGGATCGGCGTCAACACGCTGTTCCTGCTGGCGCCCGCGTGGCGGCCCCTGCCGCTGCACGAGGGCGTCTACGGGCTGGCCGCCAACGTGGCGGTGCTCGTCCTCGTCAGCCTCGCCACGCGCCCCGCCCCGCCCGAGACGCTGGCCGCCTACACCGGGCGCCTGGAGCCCGCGCCGGTGGCGCCGGGCGAGGCCAGAAGCTGATCCCCCGGCACTTCACCTTCGTGCGCTGCGTTATTGCAATGAAGGCCCTGCCGTGGCTTTATTAGGGCCGGCCCCTGCCTCGCCGCCACTGATCGGCTTCTCTATTCTGCTCTTCAGCGATCCCCGTACGAACCAACCCGTGCGTTTCGGCCGTCGTCCGTCCCCGGCCGGAGGGCGGCCAGTGCCGCGCCCCGCGTTCCGGGCGCCCCTCCTTATGAACTGGTGGAAGACCATACGCAGGCGCCGGGTGGAAGTCGGCGCCGCCTCCCATGTGGGGCAGGTGCGCGCCGAGAATGAAGACACCTACGGCCGCTTCACGCGCGCGGTGGGCCGGCGCAACGAGCACCTCTTCGTCGTGGCCGACGGCATGGGCGGCCACGTGCGGGGGGAGGTCGCGAGCCGCCTGGCCGTCGAGGCGGTCGAAGAAGCGTTCTTCGCCGAGCCTGCGGCGGCGGCGGCGGAGCGGCTCCGGCAGGCGTTCGAGGCGGCCAATGCGCGAGTCTTCGCCCGCGCGCAGGAAGACCCGGCGCTCCTCAAGATGGGCACCACCTGCACCGCCCTCGCCCTCGTCAACGGCCACGCCTACATGGCCCACGTGGGGGACAGCCGCGCCTACCGGATCGACGCCGACGGCATCGAGCAGCTCACGCACGACCATACGCTCGTCGAGGAGCTGCGCCGCCAGGGTGTGCTGAGCGAGGCCGAGGCGCGCACCCACCCGCGCCGCCACGCCCTCACCCGCGCCCTCGGGGTGCAGCCGGCGCTGGCCGTAGACGTGCTCGAAGCCATGCCGGTGCGCGCCGCCCAGGCGTACCTGCTCTGCTCCGACGGCCTCGCGCCCGTGCCGGACGACGAGATCCGCGCCGTGGTCCAGACCCTCGACCCCCAGGCGGCCTGCGAGCGCCTCGTCGAACTCACCAACGCGCGCGGCGGCCCCGACAACGTGACCGTCCTCCTGGTACGCATCGACTAGCCGAGCGCCTGCGCAGTCGTCGATGGCGTGCACGGGGAGGTTTTGTGTCGTACCCTCGTCATCATGGACCCTCCACGCTGGCCGCAGATCAACGCCCTGCTCGACGCCGTGCTGGCCCTGCCGCCGGCCGAGCGCCGCGCCTACCTCGACGCCCACAGCCCCGACCCGGCCGTGCGGCGCGAGGTGGAGTCCCTGCTGGCGGCCCACGACGAGGCCGGCTCATTCCTGGACGCGCCCGCCGGCACCTACGCCGCCGGCCTGCTGGAGGACCCGCCGGACCCGCTCGTCGGGCAGGAGATCGACGGGTACCGCCTCCTGCGCGTGCTCGGGCGGGGCGGCATGGGGGTGGTCTACGAGGCCGAGGACCTTGCGCTGGGCCGCCACGTGGCGCTCAAGATGATCGTCCCGGCCCTCGCGCGCGACGCCTCCTTCGTCCGCCGCTTCCAGGACGAAGCCCGCACGCTCGCCCGGATCGAGAGCCCGCACATCGTGCAGGTCCACGCCCTCCGCCGCACCGACGCCGGGCTGTTCATCGTGATGGAGTACGTGGACGGCGGCACGGTCAAGGACCGGATGGAGGCGGGGCCGATGCCGTGGGCGCAGGCCCGCCCCCTCGTCCTCCAGATGCTGACGGCCCTCGAACACGCCCACGGCGTCGGCGTCATCCACCGGGACATCAAGCCCGGCAACCTGCTCCTCACCCGCTCCGGGACGGTCAAGGTGACCGACTTCGGCCTCGCCAAGGTCTACGAGGGCGAGGACGCCGCCACGCTGACGCAGGGCATCGCCGGGACGCTCAACTACATGGCCCCCGAGCAGGTCCTGGGCCGCCGCGACCTCGGCCCGCCCGCCGATCTCTACGCCCTCGGGCTGACGATCTACCACCTGCTGGCCGGCCGCCTCCCGTTCGACGCCGGCGGCGGCGAGTACGCCGTGATGCAGTCTATCGTGGAGAGCGATTTTCCGCCGCCCTCCCAGTTCGAGCCC
>JAWWAN010000023.1:0-15329 GCA_033721675.1 Rhodothermales bacterium
CCGCTCCTTCTTCTGCTGGAGCAGCTCGAAGGCTTCTTCGGTCTCCTTTTCTTCCAGCGCCTTGGTCCGTTCGAAGGCTTCCTGCAGGCGGTCGCGGTAGTCGTCGAGGAGTTTCTCGGCTTCCTCCGGGGTCATCTCGCCGCGCCGGAGGAGCAGTTCAGTGTAGATTTTCCGCACCGAACGCTTCTTCTCGATCTTGTCATAGAGCATCGGCTGGGTGTAAGTCGGCTCGTCGCCCTCGTTGTGGCCACGCACGCGGTAACACAGCATGTCGATGACGACGTCCTTGTTGAAGACCTGCCGGTAGTCGAGCGCGAGGCGGGCCACGCGGATGCAGGCCTCGGGGTCGTCTCCGTTGACGTGGAAGATCGGAGCCTGGATCATCCGCGCGAGGTCGGTCGCGTACGTCGACGAGCGGGCGTCGGAGGGCGAGGTGGTGAAGCCGATCTGGTTGTTGATGACGATGTGGATCGTCCCGCCCGTGTGGTAGCCGCGCAGCTGCGAGAGGTTGAGCGTCTCGGCCACCACGCCCTGCCCGGCGAAGGCGGCATCCCCATGGATGAGTACAGGAACGACGGCGTCGTGGAGGTCGCCGCCGCCGGGGAGACCGCCGCCGCCCTCCTGCCGCAGCAGGTCCTGCTTGGCCCGCACCATGCCCTCGACGATGGGGTCCACGGCTTCGAGGTGGCTCGGGTTGGAGGCGAGCGTGAGCTGGACGGCCGCGCCGCTCGGCGCGGTGTGCGCCCCGCGCGCGCCCAGGTGGTACTTCACATCCCCCGATCCGTAGGTCGTGTTCGGGTCGATGTTGCCCTCGAACTCGGAGAAGATCGCCTCGTAGGGCTTGCCCAGGATGTTGGCGAGCACGTTGAGCCGGCCCCGGTGCGCCATGCCGATGACCACCTCGCGCACCTCCTGGTCGGCCGCGTCGGAGAGCATGAAGTCGAGCATCGGGATGACGCTCTCGGCGCCTTCGAGCGAGAACCGCTTGTGACCGATGTACTTGGTGTGAAGGAAGCGCTCGAAGGCCTCGGCGCTGTTGAGCTTCTGGAGGATCCGGCGCTGCTGCTCCGGCGTGATGGGGTCGGCGTTGCGGACGGGCTCGATGCGCTCCTGCAGCCACCGCTTCTCCTGGGGGTCGGAGATGTGCATGAACTCGACCCCGACGCGCCGCGTGTAGGTCTGGCGGACGATGTCGAGGATCTCGCGGAGGGGGAGGACGTCCCGCCCGCCCAGACCGCCGGTGACGAACTCGCGGTCGAGGTCCCAGACGGTGAGGCCGTAGCGGGCAGGGTCGAGCTCGGGGTGGTAGACCCAGTCGTAGCCGAGCGGGTTGATGTCTGCCTGGAGGTGGCCCCGCACGCGGTAGGCGCGGATGAGCTGGAGGACGCGGGCCTGCTTCTTGACCATCGCCATCCGCTCGTCCTCGGCTCCGTAGTGCCCCACCTGCGGGGTCGAGTCGTCGGTGAGCGAATAGGGCTGGTAGGGGATGCCGAGGTCGGCGAGGACGCTCTCGTAGAAGCCGTGCTGGCCCAGGAGCAGCTCGGCGATATGGGCCAGGAAGGCCCCGCTCTCGGCCCCCTGGATGACGCGGTGGTCGTAGGTCGAGGTGATGGTCATCACCTGCGAGAGGCCGACCTTCGAGACGACGTCCGGCGGGAAGGCATGGTACTCGGGCGGATAGCCGATGGCGCCGATGCCGACGATGACGCCCTGGCCGGGCATCAGGCGGGCCACGCTGAGGCTGGTCCCGATCATGCCGGGGTTGGTCAGCGAAGCCGTGGTGCCCTCGAAGTCGGCGATCTCCAGCTTGTTGTCTCGGGCGCGGCGGATGAGGTCGTTGTAGATGCCGAGGAACTGGGCGAAGTTCATCGCCTCGGCCTTCTTGACGTTGGGCACGAGCAGCACGCGCCGCCCGCGCCGCTCCATGTCGATGGCCAGCCCGAGGTTGACGTGCGGCGGGAGGACGTGCTCCATCGCCCCGTCGTCCCGCCGGAACGTCGTGTTCATGTTGGGGAACGCCTTCAGCGCCTGCACCACGGCATACGCGATGAGGTGGGTAAAGGAGACCTTCTCGCCGCCGACGTGCTTCTGGTAGCCATTGATGAGCTGCCGGTTCTCGGCGAGCAGCTTGACGGGAAGCGTCCGCACGGAGGTGGCCGTCGGCACGGACAGGCTGGCCTCCATGTTTTCGACGATCTTGGCGGCCGGCCCGCGCAGGGGCTTCAGCTCGGCGTCGTCGGCGACGGGGATCTCCGGCTGCGGCATCCGGGCAGGCTCGGCCACGGCGCCGTCGCCGCTGGGGCGGGGCGGGGCCTCCTTGGCCTCGGTCTCTTGGGCGGGCGGGGCCTCGCGCGCGGCCACCTCCACCTCGCCGGCCGCCGGCCGCGCCTCGGCAGCGGCCACGAACGACGCGGTGGGCGTGTAGTCGGCGAAGAAGTCACGCCAGCTCTCGCTGACGCTGTCGGGGTTTTCGAGGTACTGCTTGTAGAGTTCCTCGACGTAGCCGGTGTTGAATCCGAGGGCGCTCACGATGTCCCGCGTCTGGGTGGGTGGAAGTGCGGATGCTGTACCGTAGACAACGATGCGCCCAACGTAAGGATTCCGGCGCTGCGGAACGCGCGCGCCGCCCCGGGCAAATGCCAAAGGGGCGTGAAATCCGCTACAGCCACCCCTCGGCGCGGTACCACGCGATCGTCTCGCGCACGCCCTCCTCCAGCGAAACCTGCTGCCGGTAGCCCAGGAACTCCCCCTCGCCTTTCTACCAAGACCACCTACCGACCTCCAGCCTCCCATGGAACCGATCAAGAAGCGCTACATCGTCGACGAGGAGAACCGCCGCGTCGCAGTACAGATCGACGTCGAGACGTTCGCGAAGATCGAGGAGGTCCTGGAAAACCATGCGCTCTACCAGCTCATGCAGGCGACTGACGACGACGAACTACTTGATATGGTAGACGCAATGAGATGCTTTAGGAAGTTTACTTCTCCTGGCGGCTCCATGCTCTAAAACGTTGCCTCAACTCTGAAATAAATGCTCCGAGTGATTCATCAGCAGTCGTCATCCGATCTAAATCAATCGCTTTGACAAGATCCTCCGTATGCTCTAGCCCTCCGATGAGCGGTGTGACCCCAGCCTTCAGCACAGCATCGACCAGAAGCTTCTTGTACCGCTCTTTCTCACACTTTTCGTCAGGTGCTGAACATCCTGTTCCCAGGACTTGAGAGAAAGCGGACGAGTCGACAAGATGCCAGCGTTCAACGTGCGGATTGGGCACAGCGAGAACCGTAAAGTCGATGTACCTTCCCAGGATGCCCTCTACCTCCTTCTTCGTCTTCGCCATTCCTTGGCAGTTCGCATCTCTTGCCACAACGATCAGATCTGGGATGTGAACATGACCGCCTACTTTCTCTAGCTCAGCTACGTAGCTCTGTAGCCTGTTGATCATGCGCCCCACGCCACCACGCGCACTCCAGACAGTTACACGGAGTTCGACTCCATACTCCACAGCGAAGCGTTCGAGCATGGCTTTGACGAAGCGCTCCTGCCCTACGTCCTCGCAGAAGAGGTGAATCTCACGCATCAAGATCTCCATAGACCATCCTTTCAGAAACTGACATATTGGGATCTTTTAGCGCCTTGCTAACCTCCATCCTCCGACTCAAAGGACCTAAGTCAGTGCCCGAATTCGCGAGTGGACGAATCCTCGTTCTACCTTCTTCTTTTTTACAAACGTAGAGGGATTCGTGAGGCATTAGATCGCCAAGCAGAGGGGAGTGCGTCGTGACGATGAGTTGCGTCTTCCCGACCATCGCCTGCGTCTGCAAATAGCGAGCGATCAGTTCAATGCGATCTGGTGCGATCCCATTCTCCGGTTCCTCAAATCCTAACAGCGAGGGTGCCTCCTGCACCCCGCTTAGTGCTAACAGGCCGAGAACTCGCAGCGTGCCCTCCGAGACGAGACGGGAGGGTATAGGAACGTCTCCTTCGAGAAGCCTCAGTTCTACCTGACCCAATCTATCAACTTCAACATGAATTCCCGTAATAGATGGAATAACCTCTTTTAGAGCTTTCTCGACAGCCTTGAACTGCCTTGGCTCCTTTGCTCGGAGCGTATTGAGGAAAGACGCCAGTTCTTCTCCCATCAATCCTATATGACGCACCTCCTTGACTGGGTTAGGAGCTCTCATACGTTCTCGTGGTTCGAAATAATAAAAAAACCAGCGAGCCAACTCTTGCTGCATTGCCACTAGATGCGGATAATGCGGAGCGTAGAGAGGGGTTGACAAGATACTGTAATCAAGAAATAGATCTAGATGACGTGGATGCCCCTGCCCCTCTAATCGTAGTCGCAGATGATTTCCTTCTCGCTCCAAAAAAGGCTTTCGTTTTCGAGTAAGCTCTCCATTCGAGCGCAGTGCCGCAAGGTACTCGTCAGATACTCGTAAGAATCCCTCCTTGGGAAGGATCTCGATCTCAAGGCGGTATCGCAGGAATCTTTCCTTGACCTCTATCGATCTTCCACTGCCTGTATCTTGCCCTGATCCATTAGATGAATTTGTGCGCCGCATGTCACGAATTTGCTGGTTTACAGCCGCAACTACATCGTCTGAAAGCTCGACGTCAACCTCAATCGAAAAACTTGCCTCACCTTTCTCCAGTAGTCCCTCTATACCTTTTGGCCCGAAAGAAAAAGATTCTAGCGGATTACCACGATAAGGAGATTCGAACGCGGCCTTTAGCCGCCTATTTGGATTCGCCGTCCGTGACAAAAGCTGAAGGGCGTCCAAAAAATTGCTCTTCCCAGCCGCATTAGGACCCACAAGAACAGTGAGTGGCTGCAGCTTGATCTCTACGTCCTGCAGAGATTTGTATCCTTTGATGTGGACGCGTCGAATCATGAGTATATCGCCGACCGGTTGAGCAACACTGACAGTATCGGAAAACCACGACCAAAAATCATAGCCACCCCTGGGCGCGGTACCACGCGATGGTCTCGCGCACGCCCTCCTCCAGCGAAACCTGCTGCCGGTAGCCGAAGTCGCGCCGGGCCTTATCGACGGCGCAGCGCTTACACGTCTCCAGAATCTCGCGCGCCTTCTCGCGGTTGAGCGGCGGATAGGCGCCGAAGAGGTTGCTCACGCCTTCGACGGCCGCCCCCACCGCCCCGACGAGCGCGCCCGGCACCGGAACGGCCAGCGCACCCCGGCCGAGCGCAGCCGTCGTGGCGGCCTTCACCTCGCGCCACGAGTAATCCGCCTCGCTGCCGATGAAGTAGGTCTCGGCGGCCGTGTTCGGCGCCTCGGCGGCCTCGATCATGCCGCGCACCAGATCGCGCACGTGGACGAGGCTGAGGGCCTTCTCGCGCCCGCTGCCCACCATCGGGCAGAGCCCGTAGCGGACGGTCTTGAAGAAGGTGTAGATGTCGGCCTCGCGCGGGCCGTAGACCGCCGGCGGGCGCACCACGACGACGGGCAGCCGCGCGAAGAACGGCGCGACGGCGGCCTCCATCGCGGCCTTGCTGCGCCCGTAGCCGCTGATCGGGTTCAGGGGCGTCGCCTCGTCCGCCACGCCGCCCGGGCACGGACCCACGGCCGCCAGGCTGCTCGTGACGAGCACCTTGCGCACGTCCGGCGCCTCGGCCTCGACCGCCTCCAGCAGGTCCACCGTCGCCTCGACGTTCGCGCGCTGGTACACGGCGGGGTCCGGCGTGCGCGTGACGCCCGCCACGTGATAGACGAAGTCCACGCCCCGCACGCCTTCACGGAGTGCGGCGGGATCGGTGAGGTCACCGCGCACGACCTCCACGTCCAGCCCGTCCAGCCACTTCCGCGCGCCTCGCACGAGGCACCGGACGGCATAGCCGCGCGCCCGCAGCGCCTCGGCGAGGTGGCTGCCGATGAAGCCGGTGCCGCCGGTGACGAAGACGTTCATGGGCGAAGGGTCGCGGGTTGGAAAGTCACTGGTCGAAGGTTCTTCAGGCTGACCATCTCCACCGTTCGAACGCGGCGTGCCGCTACGGCGGATGACTGCGCCGGAGGCATACGAGAGACGGGAAGGCCGGCCCCACCCTCAACCTGCCCCCCTTCAACCAGCGACCGGTTCGTTGAGCCGTAGCTGGACGACGTTCTCGATGTGGTGCGTGTGCGGGAAGAGATCGACGGGCTGCACCGCCTCGATCGTGTAGGCGTCGGCCAGACGGGCGAGGTCGAGGGCCTGGGTCTGGGGGTTGCAACTCACGTAGACGATGCGGGGCGGGCGCAGCGCCGCGATGCGCTCGACGACTTTGGGGTGCATGCCGGCGCGGGGCGGATCCGTGATGAGCACGTCCGGCCGGCCGTGCTCGGCGACGAAGTCGTCGTTGAAGAGCGCCAGCATGTCTCCCTGCACGAACGTCACGTTCTCGACGCCGTTCGCGCGGGCGTTCGCCTTCGCGTTCTCGACGGCCTCCTCGACGAGCTCGACGCCCACGACGTGGCGGGCCAGCCCGGCCACGAAGAGCGAGATCGTGCCGGCGCCGCAGAAGAGGTCGTAGACCAGATCGTCCGGGCCGATCTCGGCGAAGTCGCGGGCGATCTCGTAGAGGCGCTCGGCCTGGCGCGTATTCGTCTGGAAGAAGGCGTTCGGGGCGATCTCGAAGCGGTACGGGCCGATCGCGTCGTGGATGACGCCGGGCCCGAAGAGGGTGTGCATGGCCTCGCCGTAGGCCGTCTGCGCCTTGCCCGTGTTGATCGTGTTGACGAGCGTAGTGACCTCGGGGAAGTCGCGCTTCAGCCTCGCCTCCAGCAGGGCCATGCGCTCCGGCAGGTGGCCGTTCGTGACGAGGTTGACCATCGTCTCGCCCGTCCGCTCGCCCTGCCGGATAACGAGGTGGCGCAGGTAGCCCGTGTGCTGCCGGATGTCCCACGGCAGCCAGCCGTGCTCTTTGGCGAGGGCGCGGACGGCGTTGACCAGCCGCACGCTCAGCTCGGATTGCAGGTGGCACTCCTTCAGGTCGATGACCTTGTAGAAGTTGCCGGGCACGTGGAGGCCGAGCGCGAAGTCGGTGTCGAAGTCTTCGCCGGTAGCGATCTCCTTGGGCGTCAGCCAGCGCTTGGTGCTGAAGGAGAACTCCATCTTGTTGCGGTAGAAGTACACGTTCTCGGCGCCCAGCGTCGGGCGCACCTCGAAGCCGTCGAGGCCGCCGTTGTGGCGGAAGGCCTCGTCCACGCTCTGGCGCTTGGCCTCGAGCTGCGCGGCGTAGTCCACGTGCTGCCACTTGCAGCCGCCGCACGTCTCGAAGTAGAAGCAGCGTGGGTCGGTCCGCAGCGGGCTCGGCTGGAGGAGGTCGATGACGATGGCCTCGGCGAAGTTCTTCTTGCCCTTCGTCACCCGCACCCGCACGCGGTCTCCGGGGACGGCGCCGGGGACGAAGACCACGTATCCGTCGAGCCGGGCGAGGCTCTTGCCCCGGTCGGCGAACTTCTCGATCTCGATCTCCAGCTCCTGGCCGCGCTTGAGGCGGCGGCGGGTGGGCGGCGTGTGCGTCTCCATGGTCTTCTCTCGCTCTCCATCACGAAAAAACCTGCCAGATCGGGGACGACCTGGCAGGTCGGGCGTCCTGCCTTCGGTTTGTATCCGGGCGGCGCGCGATGGTTCGGCGGGCGGCTCCGGCGCACGCAAACTTCACGGGACGCGCGCGGCCGTGCCCCGCAGCAGGCGCAACGCCCCCACGCGGCCGGCGTCCTTCGCCACCTCGTCTATGAGGGCCACCTGGCGGGCGGCGAGGTGGCGGGCGAGGGCGAGGGCGACCTCGCCGCCGACGCCCGGGTTGCGCTTCATCAGCGTCTTCAGGTCCGGCGTGAAGAAGCCGAGGACGTCCGTCTCCGTAACGGCCTGGGCGGTCTCCAGGCGGCGGAAGTCGCCCAGCAGGGCGAGGTCGCCGAAGAAGCCATGCTCGGTGACCTGCCGCACCTCGCGCTGCCCCCCGCCGTCGTCCTCGACGAGCAGGCGTACGGCGCCGTGGAGGACCACGTAGAGCCCGAGGCCGGGGTCGTTCTCGTAGTACAGGTACTCGTCCCGCCGGTAGCGCCGGCGGTGCACCACCTCGGCGAGGTCGTGCAAGGCGCCGCCCGAGAGGAAGCGGAAGAGCTCCACCTGCCGGAGGGCGTCGGCGGCCTCGCGCGTGTGCGCGTCGACCTCGCGCTGAAACATCCGCCGGTAGCCGCGCCGGAGCGTCGCGGCGATGCTGCGAAAGACGGCCATGGAACGTGCGTCAGCTGCGTGAGAGAGGGGGAAAGATACGGGTCGGGGAGTTGGATAAACGGAGAATCGGGGAGCGTGCCCCGGCGGCTCGCTGCGCCGGCGCTCAGAAAGCGTGGCCGAGGCCGAAGTGCCACTCGCGCTCGCGGAAGGGGGCGGCGTCTGGGGCGGCGGGGTCGTGCACGCGGTAGGCGAGGTCGAGGCGGACGATCAGGTACTCCCAGGCGATCCGCAGCCCGACGCCCGAGCCGACGCCCACCTCCCGGTAGAAGGCATCCAGCGCGAACTTGCCGGTGGGGCCGCCGCCGGGCCGCCGGAAGCCGGGGTTGCGGGGGCCGAACCACACGTTGCCGGCATCGGTGAAGAGGGCGAGGATCCAGTCTGCCGCGAAGGCATTGCGGAGGAGCGTGCTGCGCAGTTCGAGGCTCGCCTCCAGCTTGACGTCGCCGCCGAGGATGTTGGCTTCGAGGCCCTCGCCGGCCTGGTCGAAGCGGGCCGCGCCGGGGCCGAGCGTCCGCAGATCCCACCCGCGCACACTCGCCGCACCGCCGCTGAAGAAGCGCCGGTCGAAGGGCACGACGGAGGTCCGGCCGGTGGGGTGGGCGAAACCGCCGAAGACCTTCCAGGCGAGGACGGTGGTACGGCTCACGGGCCGGTACTGGCGGAGGTCCGCCACGAGGCGCACATACTGGCGGTAGACGAGCCGGCTGCCGGCCCGCCCACCGCCGAAGAACGGCAGCGGCGGCAGGCTGCCCTCCACGGTGTCGGGCGAGGAGGCGAAGCGGTCCAGCAGGTACGGCAGGTTGCCGCCCACCTCGAAGGCGGCCTCGTAGCTGTAGCCGTCCTCGCGGCGCAGCGGGTTGAGGCGGGCGGCGCGCAGCGTGTAGCGGAGGGCGTTGTTGATCTGAGGCTGGGTGTAGTCTTCGAGCAGCTGCGCCCGCTGCACGCGGTCCGTCACGTCGAGGCTGTCTCCGGGGATGAGGATCCGGTCGAGGAAGCGCTCCTGGAAGCCGGCGAGCGTGTCCGGGTTGGAGACGGTGACGTCGAGCAGGTCGAGGAGCGACGTGACGGTGGGTGCGTGCTGCAGCTCGAGCCGCATCCGGGCGGCGCCGCGCCCCCGGATGACGAGGCCGAGCTCGTCGCGGCGGGCGGCGAGCAGGCTCAGCGAGAGGCGGGTCCGGGCCTGGTAGAGGCCGAGGCGGCGGTCCAATCCCTGAAAGGGAGCGACGAGGTAGGGCAGCGTCAGCGCGCTCGTGACGTCGATCTCGGAGGCGTTGAGCCAGGTCGAGTCCGGCCGGGCGTCGAACGGATCGGCGAAGGCGACCGAGCCGGTGGTGCCCAGGCGGAACGTCTCGCCCCGCCCGAGGAGGTTCGCGTTCTCGTAGGAGACGCCGAGCCCGGTGCCGAGCTCGCTGGCGGCCACGCCCAGGACGCCGCTGCGCTGCACCATGAACGTCTCGAAGCGGAGGCGGTGGCGCGGGCGCGTGCGGGCCCCGATCCGGTGGGGCAGCAACGGCGGCGCGCCGGGGCCAGGGCGCACCGTATCCGCCGGGAGCGAGGCGACGTCGGTGAAGGCGAAGACGCCGCTGGCCTCCAGGCGGCGCTTCGTCGCCAGCAGCCGGGCCTGGTCGTACCACTGGCCCGGGCGGAACTGGAGGGCGCGGAGCAGCAGGGCGGGGTCGAGCCGGCGGTCTCCGGCGATGGTCCACGAGACGGGCGGCCCGGCGGCCGCCAGCGTGTCTGCGCGGAGCGTGGCCCGCGCCTCCGGCCCCTCGACGGCGAAGTGGACGGCGCCGAAGCGGTACCGCGGCCCCAGCCGCGTCTCGATCGTGACGTCGAACGAATCCGGCCGGGCCGGCGTGACGACGGCGCGGATCGAGTCGCGCGTGACGGCGGCGTAGCCCGCGTTGCGGAGGAAGGTGAGCAGGCGGCGGCGCTCCGCCAGCAGCAGCGGCTCCGAGTACCGCTGCCCCTCCACCGCGAAGCGGAGCGGCGCAGCGGGGTCCACGCGGGCCGGCTCCAGCAGCGAGGTGCGCGCCAGCCGCTGCCGCTGCTCGGCGCCGAGCGCGTCGAGCCCCGCATAGGCCACGCGGCGGAAGTAGGTGGGCGGCCCGGCGTCGATGGCGAAGGTCACGTCCACCCGCCGGGCGCTCAGCGTGTCGATGCGGGCCTGGACGCGGGCCTCCCGGAAGCCCTCCTGCCGGTACAGGTTTTCCAGGCGCTCGGCGTCGGCCGCCACGACGGAAGCGTCGAGGTAGGCCGGGGCCTCGCCGGTGGCCATGAGGGCACGCCCGAGGCGGCGGCCGAAGCGGCCGGAGGCGCCGAGGCGGTACTGCCACAGCCACCACGTCAGCCCGGGCACCCCCAGAAAACGCCGGTTGGGGGCCGTGCGGAGGCGGGCGCTCAGCACGGCGTCTGGGAAGGCGACGTTGCCGGTGAACCGGACGTGCGCCACCAGCGGGCGGTCTTCGGGCACGGGCTGGGCTACGGCGGGCCCGGCTCCGCCGAGCAGGAGAAGCCCCAGAACGAGGCACGCCCCGGCCCATGGCGCGCGATGCACGGCGGGGCGGGGGCGGTTGGGCGAGCGCCGCCGGCAGGCAGCACCGCGCCGGACGGCAACGGGCGGCGTTACTCGTCCTCGTAGTAGAAGTCGTCGTCGGCCGTCGGGAAGTCCGGCCATATCTCTTCAATGCTTTCGTAGGGCTCGCCGTCGTCTTCCAACTCCCGCAGGTTTTCGACGACTTCGTAGGGAGCCCCGGTACGCTCGGCGTAGTCGATCAGCTCTTCTTGGGTGGCCGGCCAGGGTGCGTCCTCCAGATAGGAAGCCAGTTCGAGGGTCCAGTAAGCCATCTCGGGGCGGGATTGATGCACAGGGGTGATGTGGCGGCCGGTCCGCGGTTCCGATCTGCCAACGGGCAGGCACTATAGCACGCCCTGCCCTAAAAAGCAAGCGCCGTTACAATAGAGGCACAGCCCCCTGAAAGCCCGTTTCGCGCAAAAATAGGCGGTTCCGCTAATCCAGCGAGGTGCCGACGCTCTCCGACTCGGCCAGCAGCTTACGGTACTGCTGCGGCGTCATGCTCGGGGCGAAGAAATAGATGGGGTTGAGCGCCCGCCCGTCGAGGTCGAGCACTTCGTAGTGCAGGTGCGGGGCCTTCGAGAGGCCCGTATTGCCACTCAGGCCGATCTGCTCGCCGCGCTCCACGCGCCGCCCCGGCCGGATGGTCGCCGGGATCTTCGAGAGGTGGGCGTAGCGCGTCTGATAGCCGGCCTTCGGATGCTCGATCACGATGTTGAGCCCGTACCCGGCGTTGCGGCCGGCCTCCTTCACCACGCCGTCGCCGGTGGCAAAGACGGGCGTGCCGGTGGGCACGACGATGTCGAGCCCCTTGTGCATGCGGGTGATCTTCAGGATCGGATGACGCCGCATCCCGAAGCCGGAGACGACCCGCCCGGTGGCCGGCAGGATGGCCGGCATCTCGGTCAGCCACGCCTCGTGCTCCGCGGCCATCGAGGCCAGCTCGCGGAAGCTCGTGTTCTGAAGCGAGATCTGGCGCTCCAGGCGGTCCAGCTGCTCGGTCGTCTGGCGCATCACCTGGGTGGTGGGCGTGCTGAACCGGTTGAACCGCTGGTAGGCGTCCGCCCCTCCGACGCCCACCTGCCGGACGTCGTCGGAGATGGGCTCGGCGCCGAGGAGGACGCGGTAGAGCGACTGGTCCGCCTCGGCCAGGGCGTCGAGCTGGGTGGCGACGGTCTCGATGCGCTCTTCGGTGCGGGTGAGCTGCTCCTGGAGGGCCTGGTTCTCGGCCTGCAGCGCCAGCTCCTCCGGGGTCTCGGTGAGCCGGTCGATGCCCCACGTCATCGCGCCGGCCAGCAACAGCGCACCCACGGCCAGGCCCGAGAGTTGCGCGTAGAGCCGCGTCCGCGCCGGACGCACTTCGACGAAGGCGCAGGCCTCGTGGTCGTAATGATAGTACCGATTCTTAGCCATCAACAACGGGGGGATCTGAGCGTCAACAGCGATGCACCGCCGGCTCCGGAGTGGGCGGGATCAGACGCATCGGGGTGGTGGCGTACGCGTCTGCGTGGAGCCGGGGGCTGGCGCCGTAGCAGCGACGGGACCGACGACCCGGCCCTGCGGTGCCGGATCGTGGTGAATATAGCCGAAGCCGTTACCCCTGTCAAGCGGCCCCGGAAGGCACCGGGCCGGCGGCAGGGTCGCTGTCTCGGCAACGCGTGCACCGTACGAAAGGGCCCCTGTACGACCGCGTGGTAGCAGGGTGCCCACGGCTGTTTGAAATGTTGGCGAGTTCCTCCTGCGGTATCGGCCCCGTACGCAGCCGGTTAAGCCACACCCGCCGAATGGGGAGTTTCCCGATGCGCCGCCGCCCTACTCGTAATCGTGCTCGAACCACTCGATGCCGCGCCGGGGCGTGGAGGACCCCTTCTTGCTGATCTGGTCCGCCAGGCGCTTTGCGAAGACCTCGGCGGGGTCGTAGCCGTAGTGGCGCAGCAGGTGGTTCATCGCGATGACCTCGCAGATCACCGTGATGTTCTTGCCCGGCGTGATGGGCACCTTCACCATCGGCAGCTCCACGCCCATGATGTCGAAGGTCTCCTCCACCATGCCCAGCCGCGTGTACTCCTCCCCTTCGTCCCAGAGCTGCATGTTGACCACCACCTCGACGCGCTTCTGGAAGCGAATCGCGCGGATGCCGAACATGGCGCGGATGTCCACCAGGCCGAGGCCGCGCACCTCCATGAAGTGCTGCACCAGGTCGGTGCCGGAGCCCATCAGCACCTGCTCGTCTTTCTTCGTGACGATGACCACGTCGTCCGCGACGAGGCGGTGGCCGCGCTCGACGAGGTCGAGCGAGACCTCGCTCTTGCCAATCCCGGCCTTGCCCATCAGCAACAACCCGATGCCGTAGACGTCCACGAGCGAGCCGTGGAGGGTCTGCTGGGGCGCGAACTGGTCGAGCAGGAAGTCGCGCAGGCGGGCCATGAAGGCGGTCGACGGGACGGCCGTGCGGAAGAGCGGCACGCCGGCCTCGGTGGCCATCGCCACGAGCGCCTCGGGGAGGTCGTTGTTGTTGGTGAGGACGATGCACGGGAGGTCGAACCGGAGCAGGTTGCCAAAGGCCTCGCGGGCGGCCTCGTCCTCCAGGTGCCGCAGGTACTGGTGCTCCGTATTGCCCAGGATCTGGACGCGCTGGTAGGTGAAGAGCTCCGTGTAGCCGGCCAGCACGAGGCCCGGCCGGTGCAGGTTGCTCTCGGTCACCGGGTGCCGGGAGGCCACGCCGTTGATGGCCTCGATGGCGAGCCCCACGCGCTCGCGCAGGTGCTCCACCATGAACTCGACCGTGATCGACTCCTTCCGAAAGGTCTTCCGCTGGCGATCCATCCTTCGCTGGTTGGGCTGGGGATCGGGGAGGTGGGGGGGCCGGCTCCAGGCACCGGGCCCGCACGCCGGGATCCCCGTCTGGGATTTAGGGGACCTCGACGGTTTCGAGGATCCGGCGCAGCAGGTCTTCCGGCGTGCGCTCCTCGGCCTCGGCCTCGTAGGTGACGGCGAGGCGGTGGCGGAGGACGTCGAGCGCGATGGAGCGGACGTCTTCCGGGGTGACGTAGGCGCGGTGCCGCAGGAAGGCGTGGGCGCGGGCGGCCAGGTTGAGGTTGATCGTCGCGCGCGGCGAGGCGCCGTACTCGATGAGCGGATCCAGCTCGGCCAGGCGGTAGCGGGCGGGCTGGCGCGTCGCCATCACGAGGTCCACGATGTACTGCTCCACGCGCTCGTCGATGTACAGCTCGTTGAGCACACCCCGGGCCGCGAGGATCTGCTCGGGGCGGACGACGGGCCGCACCTGGGGCGCCGGGCCGGTGCGCGCCATGCGCCGCATGATCTCCAGCTCCTCCTCGCGCGTCGGGTACTCGACCCTGATCTTGAGCATGAAGCGGTCCACCTGCGCCTCGGGCAGCGGATAGGTGCCCTCCTGCTCGATGGGGTTCTGCGTGGCCAGCACCAGGAAGGGCTCGGCGAGCGGGAACGTGGTGTCTCCGATCGTCACCTGGCGCTCCTGCATGCTCTCCAGCAGCGCGCTCTGCACCTTCGCCGGAGACCGGTTGATCTCGTCGGCCAGGATGATGTTGGCGAAGATGGGCCCCTTCTTGATGCTGAAGCTGCCCTCCTTCTGGTTGTAGATGAGCGTGCCGAGCAGGTCGGCCGGCAGGAGGTCCGGCGTGAACTGGATGCGCTGGAAGCGGGTGCCGATGGCCCTCGCGAGGGCGCTGACGGTGAGCGTCTTGGCCAGGCCCGGCACGCCTTCGAGCAGCACGTGCCCGGCGGCCAGCAGCCCCACGAGCAACCGCTCGATCATGTACCGCTGCCCGACGACGACGCGCCCGATCTCGGCGACGAGGTCGTCGGCGAAGGCGCTCTCCCGAGCGATGCGGTCCGTCACGCGGTCCAGGTCGAATGAAGTCATGAGGATCGGGCGCTCAACTCGCGGGTGGGCATTTCGTGGGCGTGCTGCGGGGCGCGGGCCTTTACAACAAGACCATCTCCGGGGTTCTTCCGAAGCGCTCCTCGACGGCGGCGCGGACGCGGTCCAGGCAGAGGGGCACGACGAAGGGCTGGCCGACGAGGAGCACGCAGCCGCCGCGCCCGGTGACCGTGGCGCCGTGCATCCCCTCGATGCTCATCGCCTCGGCCTGCTCCACGACGAGGTCCGCCGCGGCATCGTCGCTGCCGCGCCAGTCTGCCCGGAGCGAGGCGTGGGACATCAGCAGCAGGGCCCCGAAAAGCTGCCAGTCTCTACGGCGCACCGCCACGACCAGTTTCTGGACGCGCCGGTTCTCGCTGACGAGGTGCCGCACGACGGGGCGCAGCGAGCGCGGCAGGGCGGCCAGGGCGCGCTCCAGGTCCCGGTGCTCCAGATCGCGGATCGAGCCGAGCTGCTCGAACCCGCGTTGCCGGAGCCCCTCCAGCGCCTTGTGCGCCTGGGCGCTGCGCTGATAGTCCTGCGCGGGATCGAGCCGGTAGCCGCTGCCGGCATCGACGAGGGCCCAGCCCACCTCTTCGGGGGGCGGC
>JAWWAN010000024.1:0-15292 GCA_033721675.1 Rhodothermales bacterium
GGAGACCGCAATAGGAGGGGGGTGAGAAGGCGAGAAAGGCCGAGGCGTCGCATCGCGTTCGCTACGCCAAGAGGTGCTGTGCCTGGAGCCGCGTGCCGCAGCACGCCGCGCGCCGCGGTACGCGGACCGGCGTGAGGAGGGGCTCGAACGCACGCATGCAGAGAGAAAAGGAAAGTTCGTGATGCCTACTACAGCGCCGCCGCCGCTAGCGGAAACGCCGCGCTAAAATATCGGACCCGGGGGGCCGGGTCAAGTCGAAGCAACCGCTAAACCTATGCTTTTCACAAGGTTTACCGATTGCTTCACATCCAGAAAAGCAACCGCTCCAGCCATCTGTCACGTCCTCGTCACAGAATCCCCCGCTCTGCGAGGGCCTGCCAGACGGCCTCGACGCAGTCATCGACCGAAGCCGCGTCCGTCTTCAGGGTCAGCTCGGGATCTTCGGGGGCTTCGTAGGGGGCCGAGATGCCGGTGAAGTGGGGGATCTCGCCGGCGCGGGCCCGGGCGTAGAGCCCCTTCGGGTCGCGGCGCTCGGCCGTCGCGAGGTCGGCCGCCACGTGGATCTCGATGAACCGGCCCTCGGGCACGAGGCGGCGGACGCGGTCGCGGTCCGCGCGGTAAGGCGAGACGAAGGTGCAGAGCACGATGGACCCCTGCTCGAAGAAGAGCCGCGCCACCTCGCCGACGCGCCGGATGTTCTCCGTGCGGTCCGCGGCGGTGAAGCCGAGGTCGCCGCTGAGGCCGTGGCGCAGGTAGTCGCCGTCGAGGAGCATCGTGCGGCAGCCGTGCTCGAAGAGGCGCGTCTCCAGCGCCCGGGCGATCGTGGTCTTGCCGGCCCCGCTGAGGCCGGTGAGCCAGAGGACGGCGGCCCGGTGGCCGGTCTGCGCCTCGCGCGCCTCGCGGCCGATGTGGAGCCCTTCCCAGACGACGTTCGGCGAGACGCCCGGCGCAGCGCGGAGCGCGGCCCCGGCGGCCGCGCCCACGGGCGCGACGTCCTGCGCGGCGCCGCGAATCATGCCGGCGGCGACCGTGTTGTTCGTGTCCGGGTCGATGAGGATGAAGCTGCCCGTACGCCGGTTGAGGCGGTAGGCGTCGAAGCACAGCGCCTCGGTGGCCGTGATCTCGACGCGGCCGATGTCGTTGAGGGCGAACGTCTCGGCCTGCTCGCGGTGCAGCGTGTCGACGTTGAGGCGGTAGATGATCTTGGATACGAAGGCCTGCGTGCGGCGCGTGGTGTGCTGGATCAGGTACGGGCGGTCCGGCCGCAGCGGCGCCTCGGCCATCCAGCACAGGTCGGCGTCGAGGCGGGTGCCCACGTGCGGGCGGTTGCGGCGGCGGACGATCATGTCCCCCCGGCTCACGTCCAGCTCGTCCTCCAGCGTGAGCACGACGGGCTCGTCCGGCCCGGCCTCCTCGCGCGCCTCGTCGAACGAGACGACCTCGCGGATGCGCGAGTGCGTGCCGGAGGGCAGCACGACGACCTCCTCGCCCGGCCGCACCGTGCCGCTGGCCACCTGCCCGGCATAGCCGCGGAAGGTCTGGTCCGGGCGGACCACGTACTGCACCGGGAAGCGGAAGTCGATCACGTTGTGCTCGGCGCCCACCTTGACGGTCTCCAGGTGGTGCAGCAGCGTCGGGCCGTGGTACCAGGGCGTGCGCGCACTCTTCTCGACCACGTTGTCGCCGTCGAGGGCCGAGAGCGGGATGAAGACGATGTCGTCGATGTCCAGGCGCTCGGCGAAGTCCTCGTAGTCGGCCACGATCCGGTCGTAGACGCCCTCGTCGAAGCCGACGAGGTCCATCTTGTTGACGGCCACCACCATGTGGGGGATCTGGAGGAGCGAGGCGATGAAGCCGTGGCGGCGGGACTGCGTCAGCACGCCGCGCGTGGCGTCGACGAGGACGATGGCGAGCTCGGCGGTGGAGGCGCCGGTGACCATGTTGCGCGTGTACTGCTCGTGGCCCGGCGTGTCTGCGATGACGAACTTGCGGCGGGGCGTGGCGAAGTAGCGGTAGGCCACGTCGATCGTGATGCCCTGCTCGCGCTCGGCGCGGAGCCCGTCGGTCAGCAGCGCGAGGTTGACGCCGCCGTCGCCCTGGATCGCGCTCGCGCGGCGGACGGCCTCCAGCTGGTCCTCGAAGATGGACTTGGCGTCGTAGAGCAGCCGCCCGATGAGCGTGCTCTTGCCGTCGTCGACGCTGCCGGCCGTGGTGAAACGAAGGAGATCCATGGGTGCGGTCGTACCTGTGTAAACGCGAAATCGGATGGCAGATTGCGATGGATGATCTGTGATGGCTGAAGGAAGGAGCCCGGCGCTTCAGACTGAGCCCCCTTCTTCCCTCTCCAATCCCCGTTCATCCATCTACAATCATGGGTTCTGTGTCTCTCTATTCCTGCTCCCAGACGGGCAAAAACTCGACCTGGCCTTCCATATCTGCTGCCTCAAGGACATCGTGGAGTAGCATCAGGCCTCGGATGACCGCTCCCGTCGTTGCCCGGTGCGCGTGAGCATAGGCTATCCCGGCATGAGGCACTCCGGCGGCGTGAAGGCGCAGGAAGTCCGCGTCCTGCGTAAAGAGCACGCGCCGCTGGCCGCGCGCAAACGCCAACTGTTCTTCGTCGGTGGCACCCAGCATATCTGCTTCCCTGACGGTCATCACGTCCACTCCGCGCCGCCGCAATCCCTCGATGATGGCCTTCGACACGTGCTCGTCTACGTAGTAGCGTATTGCGTCAGGCATGCTGCTATGCTTCTACTGCGCCTGCAGCTTTTGCCTTAGCACGGACGGCGTTCGCTCCCGCAGGGCCTCGGCAAAGGCGTCGTCCTCCCGGATCTGCGCGTCGATAGCCTCCCGGTGGTCGAAATAAAAGGCGAGCGCGGCGTGCACATCGGCCAGCGAGAGCCCATGCTCCGTAGCGATGTCGTCTGCACTCTTCCCCAAGCGCTCGTGCCATATCACCACGTTCTGCACCGTGATGCGCCGCCCTGCGATGCGGGGTTTCCCGTGCGCCAGTCCGGGTGCGGACTCGATGTGGGCATCTAGCGTCTTGGTGTTCATCTGCTTGCTCTAGCCTGTTCTCTGAGACCGGAAAGGTACTGCCTTCGCGAAGAGAGGTTGCCCACCATACCCCTCGGCGCAGGCGAACGGGGTGCCTCGTGACATGGGTGAGAAAGCCGAAGGAGCCCGGCGTTTCAGACTGAGCCCCGTTCTTCATCGACTAGAAGTAGCCTCGCCGCTTCCGGTCTTCCATGGCGGCCTCGGAGCGCTGGTCGTCGGCCCGGCCGCCGCGCTCGGTGACGCGGGCGGCGGCGACCTCGGCGACGATGTCTTCGAGGCTGGCCGCGTGGGACTCCACGGCGCCCGTGCACGTCATGTCTCCAATCGTGCGGAAGCGGACCGTGCGTTCCTCGTAGCGCTCCTCGCCCACGAGCGTGATGAACGGGCTCTTGGCCAGCAGCACGCCGTCGCGCTCGACGACCTCGCGGCGGTGCGAGAAGTAGAGGTTCGGGATCTCGACCTCCTCCTGCCGGATGTACTGCCACACGTCCATCTCGGTCCAGTTCGAGAGCGGGAAGACGCGGAAGTGCTCGCCGACGTGCTTGCGGCCGTTGTAGAGGTTCCAGAGCTCGGGGCGCTGGTTCTTGGGGTCCCACTGGCCGTAGCGGTCGCGGTGGGAGAAGAAGCGCTCCTTGGCGCGGGCCTTCTCCTCGTCGCGCCGCGCGCCGCCGAGCGCGGCGTCCGCCTTGAGCTCGGCCAGGGCGTCGAGGAGGGTGACGATCTGGAGGGCGTTGCGGCTCGGGTTGGGGCCGGTCTCCTCGACGGCCCGCCCGGCGTCGATGGAGTCCTGCACGGTGCGGACGAGGAGCTGCACGCCCAGCCGCTCGGCCAGCCGGTCGCGGAAGGCGAGGGTCTCGGGGAAGTTGTGGCCGGTGTCGATGTGCAGGAGCGGGAAGGGGATCGTGCCGGGGGCGAAGGCCTTCTGGGCCACGCGCACCATGCAGATCGAGTCCTTGCCGCCGGAGAACAGCAGCACGGGCCGCTCGAACTGGGCGGCCACCTCGCGCATCACGTAGACGGCCTCGGCCTCGAGCCACTTCAGGTGGGCGCTCTCACCGGGTTTCAGGTGGGTCATGCGGGTCGGACGGCTTCGTTCGTCGGCGGAGATAGGGGACGGGCGGAGGGCGCCGAAATTTCGGTATCGGCTGAAGGTACAACGTTCCAAAACACAAGACCTTCCCGCGAATACGCATTAGAGCGCTTTTCACACGCCCCGGCGGCGGGGCTCAGAGCCAGACGAGCCAGATCATCGTGACGGCCACGCCCATCACGACGAGGCTCATCGGGGCGCCCACGCGCAGGTAGTCGCGGAAGCGGTAGCCGCCGGCGGACATCACCATCAGGTTCGTCTGGTAGCCGATGGGCGTCATGAAGCTGGCCGCCGCGGCGACGGCCACGACGAGGGCGAAGGCGGCCGGGGCCGCGCCGAGGGCCTCCGCCATCTCCAGCCCGATCGGCACCATCAGCACGGCGGCGGCCTTGTGCGTGATGAGTTCGGTGAGGACGTTCGTCGCCGCGTAGAGCACCACGGCGGCCCCGACTGCGCCCAGGCCCGCGGTGGCGGCGAGCATCCCGCCGGCGGCGACGTCGGCCAGGCCCGTCCGCACGAACGCCTGCCCCACGCCGAGGGCGGCGGCGATCACGACGAGCACCTGCAAATCGACGGCCCGCCGCGCCTGCTGCCCGCTCAGGCAGCCGGTGGCGATGACGAGGAGAGCCGCCACGAACGCGGCCGTCAGGAGGGGCACCGCGCCCGTCGCGATGGCGAGAATCATGGCGACGAGGATGCCCAGGGCGAGGCGCGCCTTGTGCGGCTGCGGGCGAGCGCGCTCGGCCCGGCGCGGCGCCACCAGGTAGAACTCGTCGCGCCGCGCGTTCCAGCGGCGGTCGAAGCCGTCGCGCGCCTCCACCAGCAGCAGATCGCCGGGCTTGAGCGGCAGGCGGCCCAGGGGGCCCTCCACGCGCTCGCTGCGGCGGTGGACGGCGAGGACGGCGCCGCCGTAGCGCTCGCGGAAGCGGACGTCCCGCAGGCTCTTGCCCACCAGCGTGGACGTGTCGGCCACGACGGCCTCGTAGAGGGGCAGCGTCTCCGGGCCTGCGCCGCCCGCCTCCACGGCGGGCTCCAGGCCGGGCCGTTCGAGGAGCTGCTGGAGCATCGCGGCCCCGCCCGTGAAGGCCAGCACGTCGCCCGCCGCGAGGGGCTCGTCCGGCGCGGCCGGCACGATGCGCCCGCCGCGCCGCAGGTGGACCAGAAACGCCTCGCCGAGGTGGCGCAGGCCGGCGTCCTCGACGGTCTGCCCGGCCAGCGGCTCGCGCACGCGCAGCTCGAAGAGGCAGTCTCGCAGGCCGTCCTCGAAGACCGCCGGCGCCTCGCTCCGGCCCGGCAGCAGGCGGTGCCCGGCGAGGGCGAGGTAGGCGAGCGCGACGACGGCCACGGGCAGACCCACCCACGTGAAGTCGAAGAGCCCCAGCACCGGCCCCCCGGCCTCGGCCACGAGCCC
The DNA here is from genome assembly GCA_033721675.1 of Rhodothermales bacterium. Lineage (GTDB taxonomy): Bacteria > Bacteroidota > Rhodothermia > Rhodothermales > JAWWAN01 > JAWWAN01. The sequence goes on from JAWWAN010000024.1 coordinate 5,562, forward strand.
GGCGACGATGATGTTCGTCGAGGTGCCGATGAGCGTCACCATGCCGCCCACGATCGCGGCGTAGGAGAGCGGGATGAGCAGCTTGGAGGCGGGCACGCCGGCGCGCTGCCCCCACGCCTGCACGCGCGGCGTGAGCATCGCCACGATGGGCGTGTTGTTGAGCACGGCCGAGAGCAGCGCCGTGGTGGCCATCAGCCGGGGCAGCGCCGCCCCCCCGCCGCCGCGCCGGGCGAAGAGGGCGCGGTCCATGAAGCCCAGCGCCTCGGTCTGCTGCACGCCGGCGGCCACCACGAAGAGCGCGCCCACCGCCAGCACCGCCGGGTTGGCGAAGCCGGCGAACGCGGCCTCGGGCGGCAGAATCCCGAGGACGAGCAGCGCCCCCAGGCCCCCCAGGAACACGAAGTCCGGCCGCGCCAGGTCACGGACCAGCGCCACGGCCATCGCCGCCACCACCGCGACCGTCGCCCAGGCCTGCCAGTTCATGGGGGGAGGGACAGGGGAAGAAGGAAGAGGGCGCGGAACGGCACGCGCGCTCCCGATTATCGGTGATGGCTTCCCCGTCGGCCGGCTCCCGGACCGCCTCGGGCCGCCTCAGTGCTGCGCGCCGGCCTCCAGCGAGGAGACTTCGGCGCCCTCACCGAAAGGGGGCACGTGCGGGCGGCCGATGGAGAAGTAGACGAAGCCGGACTCGGCCATGCGCTGGACGTTGAAGACGTTGCGCCCGTCGAAGATGACCGGCTGGCGCAGGAGCGCCTTCATGCGGTCGAAGTTGGGACGGCGGAACTCGTGCCACTCGGTGCAGATCACGAGCGCGTCGGCGCCTTCCAGGACCTCGTAGGCGTCGTCGTGGTACTCGATGGCGTCGCCGAAGACGGCGCGGGTGGTCTCGATGGCCTCGGGGTCGAAGGCGGCCACCGTCGCGCCGGCGTCGAGGAGGCGGCGGGCGATGACGTGGGATGGCGCATCGCGGACGTCGTCCGTGTTGGGCTTGAAGGCGAGCCCCCAGAGGGCGATCCGCCGGCCGGCGAGGTCGCCGCCGAAGTAGGCGCGGAGGCGGTCCACGAGGAGGCCGCGCTGGCGGTCGTTGACGTCCATGACGGCGGTGAGCACGCGGAAGTCGTAGCCGGCGGCGTCGGCCGTATGGGCGAGGGCCTGCACGTCTTTGGGGAAGCAGCTGCCGCCGTAGCCGATGCCGGCGTAGAGGAACTGCTTGCCGATGCGGCTGTCGAGGCCGATGCCCATGCGGATCTGGTCCACGTCCGCCCCGACCTCTTCGCACAGGTTGGCGATCTCATTCATGAACGAGATCTTGGTGGCCAGGAAGGCGTTCGCGGCGTACTTGGTCAGCTCGGCCGAGCGCTCGTCCATGACGAGGATCGGGTTGCCCTGGCGGACGAACGGCTCGTAGAGCAGCTCCATCCGCTCGGCCGCCTGCGCGCTGGCCGTGCCGATGACGACGCGCTCGGGCTTCATGAAGTCGCCCACGGCCACGCCCTCCCGCAGGAATTCGGGGTTCGAGACGACGTCGAAGTCGCGCCCGGCCTCCAGCCCGTGGGCTTCGAGCATCTGCCGGACCTTGCCGGCCGTGCCCACCGGCACGGTGCTCTTGTTGACGACGACCTTGTAGGTGCGGGCCGGGTCGCCGGCGAGCAGCTCGCCGATCTGGCCGGCGACGCCGAGGACGTAGGAGAGGTCCGCCGAGCCATCCTCACCCGGGGGCGTGGGGAGCGCGAGGAAGATGACCTCGGCGTGGCGGACGGCCGCGGCGAGGTCGGTGGTGAAGGCCAGGCGCTCCTCCTTGAGGTTGCGATGGAGGTAGACGTCGAGCTGCGGCTCGAAGATGGGCATCTCGCCCCGGCACAGCATCGCCACCTTGTCTTCGTCGATGTCCACGCAGACGACGTCGTTGCCCATCTCGGCGAAACAGGTGCCCGAGACGAGCCCGACGTAGCCGGTACCGATGATTGCGAGATTCATGGTGTCGAGGAGATCATGGGATTGAACGAGCGGGAGCGCCGGCCAAGGCCGGCCGACGCAGTCCAACAACAACGGTGCCACACCCCGCCCGGCCACGCGCCCGAAGGGTATGGCGGGGGCGCCGTCTCGATCCGAGACCGAAGCGCAGACCGCCGAAGGTCACGCCATACGACTCGTCAGGACGGTTTGTTCTTCGCGCGCAGCCTGAAGATCCGCCTCCACCATTTCTTGAATCATCGCGCCGAGCGTGTAGCGGGGCTGCCAGCCCAGGCGCTCGCGCGCCTTCGCCGCATCGCCCAGGAGCAGGTCCACCTCGGTCGGGCGGAAGTACGCCGGGTCGATGGCGACGACGGCCTCGCCCGTGGCGCGGTCGATCCCCTTCTCGTCGACGCCCTCACCCTCCCAGCCGATCTCGATGCCGGCGGCGGCGAAGGCCTGCTCGGCGAAGGTGCGGACGGTGTGCGTCTCGCCGGTGGCGAGCACGTAGTCGTCGGGCGCGTCCTGCTGGAGCATCCGCCACATGCCGTCCACGTAGTCGCGGGCGTGGCCCCAGTCGCGGCGGGCCTCCAGGTTGCCGAGGTAGAGGCAGTCCTGCAGGCCGAGCCGGATGCGGGCCGCCGCGCGCGTGATCTTGCGCGTGACGAACGTCTCGCCGCGGATCGGGCTCTCGTGGTTGAAGAGGATGCCGTTGCAGGCGTAGAGCCCGTAGGCCTCGCGGTAGTTGACGGTGATCCAGTAGGCGTAGAGCTTGGCGACGCCGTAGGGGCTGCGCGGGTAGAAGGGCGTCGTCTCGGTCTGCGGCACCTCCTGCGCCTTGCCGTAGAGCTCGCTCGTGGAGGCCTGGTAGAAGCGCACGCGGCCGGTCATGCCGAGGATGCGGAGGGCTTCGAGGAGGCGGAGCGTGCCGAGGGCGTCGGCGTTGGCGGTGTACTCGGGCGTGTCGAAGCTGACCTGCACGTGGCTCTGGGCGCCGAGGTTGTAGACCTCGTCCGGCTGCACCTCCTGCACGATGCGGATGAGGTTGGTCGAGTCCGTGAGGTCGCCGTAGTGGAGGTGGAAGCGGACGTCCTCTTCGTGCGGATCCTGGTAGAGGTGGTCCACGCGCTGCGTGTTGAAGAGGCTGGCGCGGCGCTTGATGCCGTGCACCGCGTAGCCTTTCTCGAGGAGGAGCTCGGCGAGGTAGGCGCCGTCCTGCCCGGTGATGCCGGTGATGAGGGCTTTCTTCATATCCATCGGGGAGTGCAGGGAGGGTTCCGGTGCTCCCGTTCAGCCGCGCGCCGGAACCCGGCATCCGGGGAGAACGATCAGGCCGTGACGTGGTGATCGAGGTACCAGCGGTAGGTGCGGCGGAGGCCCTCGTCGAGCGGCGTCGGGGCGGTCCAGCCGAGGGCGGCGAGGCGGCTCACGTCGAGGAGCTTGCGCGGGGTGCCGTCGGGCTTCGTGCGGTCGTGCTCGATGGGGCTCTCGCTGCCCACCGTGGCGCGGATCCGCTCGGCCAGGGCGCGGATCGTGAGGTCGTCGCCGACGCCCACGTTGAGCAGGCCGTCCGGCGCGACGGCGTAGAGCCGGTCTTCGGGGAGGCGGAGGACGTGGAGGACGGCGTCGGCGAGGTCGTCGCTGTAGAGAAACTCGCGGCGCGGGGTGCCGGTGCCCCAGAGCGTCACGGGCGCGTCCGGCATCCCCTCGCCCCCTTTCGCCTCGTGGAACTTGCGGAGGAGCGCGGGGAGGACGTGGCTCGTCTCCAGGTCGAAGTTGTCGCCGGGGCCGTAGAGGTTGGTGGGCATGAGCGAGACGAAGTCGCTGCCGTGCTGGCGGCGGTAGGCCTCGCAGAGCTTGACGCCCGCGATCTTGGCGACGGCGTACCACTGGTTCGTCGGCTCCAGCGGGCCGGTGAGCAGGTGCTCCTCCCGCATCGGCTGGGGCGCGTGCTTCGGGTAGATGCACGAGCTGCCCAGGAAGATCATGCGGCGGACGCCCGCCCGGTGCGCCGCGCGGACGACGTTCGTCTCGATCACGAGGTTGTCCGCGAGGAAGTCGGCCGGGGCGCGGTCGTTGGCGAGGATGCCGCCCACCCGCGCGGCGGCCATCACGACGAAGTCCGGGCGCTCGGCGTCGAAGAAGGCGTCTACGGCGGCCTGGTCGCGCAGGTCCAGTTCGGCGCGGGTGCGGGCGAGGAGCCGCGCGTAGCCCGCGTCGCGGAGGCGGCGCACGACGGCCGAGCCGACGAGCCCGCGGTGCCCCGCCACGTAGATCGTCGCGTCACGAGAGTCGAGATGCATCGGGCCGGGGCGTGCGGGCTAGTTGCGCGAGAGCTGGACGATCTGGAGGACGATGGTCGTCAGCGTGCCCAGCGAGGACACGAGCGCGAGGCCGTCGCGCCAGCCGAAGCGCTGCCGCACGGTCTCCTCGGCCACGACGATGTCGCCCTGGAGCAGCACCGGATCTTCGCGCAGCACCTCGACGGCGTTGTCCATCACGGTCTCGGTGACCGTGTCGAACCCGCCGTCCGGGCGGGGCCGGAGCAGGCGGATGGTGAAGGTGCGGTCGGTCTGGGTGGTCTGGGCGGTGCTCTGCGGGCCGCCGGCGAGCGAGAGGATGGTGCTCAGGGTCAGGCCCTGCCGGACCTCGTAGAACCCGGGGTGGGCGACGGCGCCCCAGACCTTCACCTCCAGCGTGATGTCGTTCGGGTCGGCGAAGACGTAGTGGGCCGTATTGCTGCCGGCGCCGCGCAGGTCGCCCAGCGTCTGGGCCGCCACCGGCGCGGCGACGAGGCCGGCGAGGCCGAGCGCGAGAAGGAGTCGAAGCATGAACCAGGGGGTGGAGAGGGAGCAGCGCGGGAGGGACGGGTCAGGAGCGGCGGGCGAAGCCGGCGCGGCCCTTCGGGGCCGGCTGCGAGCCGTAGTAGTAGCCGCCGTAGCCGTAGCCGTACTCGTAGCCGTAGCTGTAGCCGTACTTGTAGCCGCCGTAGGCCTGCTTGACGTCGAAGCGGTTGAGGAGCACGCCCACGACGTCGGCGCCGACGCCTTCCAGCGCCTCGACGCACCGCTCGACGGCCTGCCGGTTCGTCTCGCCGGCCGAGCAGACGACGAGCACGGCGTCGACCTCCGGGGCCAGGACGAGGGCGTCGGCCACGATGAGCGTCGGCGGCGTGTCGAAGACGACGATGTCGAACTCCTTGCGCCAGCGTTCGAGCAGGGCCATCATCTTGCGCGAGCCCAGCACCTCGGCGGGGTTGGGCACCTCGCGCCCGGCGGGCACCACGTAGAGGTAGCTGTCGAGGTCGGAGGCGAAGCGCTCCAGGCTGTCCGGGATGGCCTCGAAGAGCAGGTCCGTCAGGCCCGGCTCGCGGTCGAGGCCCATCATGTGGTGCCCCTGCGGGCGGCGCAGGTCGGCGTCGATGTAGAGCACGCGGCGGCCGGCCTGGGCCATCGTCACGGCGAGGTTCATCGCCGAGACCGTCTTGCCCTCGCTCGGGCCGGGGCTCGTCACGATGAGCGTGCGGGCCTCGTCGTCCGGCCGGCTGAACTGGAGGTTGGTGCGGACGCGCCGGTAGCCCTCGGCCACGGGCGAGAGCGGGTTGAGGAGGGCCGCCAGGCGCGTGCTGTAGCGGTGCCCCTCGACGGTCACGTGCTCCTGCCCCTTGAAGTCTTTCTTGATCGTCGAGGCCATGTCCGGCACGATGCCGACGACGCTCAGGCCCATCTTGCGGAGGTCCTCGGGCTTGCGCACCTTGTTGTCGAGCGCGTTCCGGCCGAAGGCCAGACCGATGCCGAGGAGCAGCCCGAAGACCGCGCCCAGCAGGAGGTTGAGATGGACCTGCGGCCGCACGGGCGTCTCGGGCACGATGGCCTTGTCCACGATGTCGACGTAGCCGAGCTGGGACTGCTCGGCGATGGCGGCTTCCTGGCGGCTCTCGAGCAGCTTGTTGTAGAGCTCTTCCGTGTTGGTGCGGGCGCGCTGGAGGCCGCGCAGGATGTACTCCTTGCGGGGCATGTCGTTGAGGTTGCCCCGCGCGCGGCCCATCTCGCCGGCGAGGAGTTCGTAGCGGGCCTGGAGCGCGGCGACCTCCATGCGCTTCGTCACGATCTGCTCGCGCAGGCGGCCGATGGCGCCGCGCATGTCCTGGCCGGTGGCGCCCCACTCGGAGCCGGCGGCGGCGTCGGAGGAGCGCTGGCGCAGCTTCTCCTTGAGCGTCTGCAGCTCGCGCAGGTCCTGCTCCAGACGCCCGGAGGGATCGAGCGACGGGTTCTGCCGCAGCTCGGGGTTGCGGGCGTAGCGCTTCTCGATCTCGACCTCCAGCTTGGCGATCTCCTCGCCGATGATCTTGATGTACTGGTCGTCGATGGAGGCGAGCTGGTCCGAGAGGCCGGGGCGGATCTCGTCGAGCTCTTCGTTGAGCATGCGGAGTTGGACCTGCGCCTCGCCCAGCTCGAGGCGGGCCTGGCTCTGGAGGGCCTGCAGCTCGGCCACCTGGCTGAGCAGCTGGCTCGCCTCCTCGTCCGGCGCGAAGACGCGCTCGCTCTCGACGAAGTCCACCAGGCTGTCCGTGACGAGCGAGAGCTCCTGCCGGTACTGGTCCGTCATCTGGTCGAGAAACTCGCGCGTCTTGACCACGCGCGACTTGCTCAGCTCCGTGTTGTAGGCCTCGTACTGCTCGGCATAGAGCGTCGAGATGAGGGCGGCTTCTTCGGGGATCGTGCTCGTGGCGCGGATCTCGATGATGTCCACGCCGCGCGTCTTCGGCTGCACCGTGACGCGGCCCTGGAGGCGCTCGGCCACCTTGTGGCGCTCCTCGCGGACGGGAGCCGAGGCCAGCACCGTCAGCACCTGGTCCGTGCCCGGCACGTAGCGGTAGTCTTCGAGCATCTCGGCCACGCGCGTGGCAATCCGGCGCGACTTGATGATCTCGATCTCGTTGGCGATGTTGCGGTTCGCCGTCTCCTGGAGCCCCAGCAGATCCCCCAGCTCCATGTTGTTGTCCTGGAAGTTGACGTAGACCGTGCTGGCGGCCTCGTACTCGGGGTCCATCCGCATCGTGTAGACGGCGGCCAGAAGGAGCGTGGCGAGGAAGCAGGCCAGGATGAGCCACTTGTTCTTGAAGAGCACCTCGAGCACTTCGTGCAACGAGACCTCGTCTTCCTCGACGTCGGCCTTGGCCGGATAGTAGAGCCCATTGGAGGTGCCGTTGCGCGGCGGGCCGGCGGAGCCGAGCGGCTCGGGGTACGGAGTACGGTCACTCATCGACGAAGCAGTCTGGCGTCGCGAAGGGCAGGGCCGTGGAAGACGGCCCATCGGGAGTAGAGAGAAAATATACGGGGACGCCTGCCGGGATGCAGCGCCGGAGGGCGTATCCTCTGAAAGATCAAGATTTTCTCATCTGTGCATCGTACGGGACGGGAAACATACGCCTCGCCTCCCATTTTATGCAAAGTCTGTAGTACATTGCGCGCGTGTCGTAGGGTCTAGCGGTCTCGCTACCGGCTTTCCATCCCCGCACGTATCGGCGTCGGGATGCGTGCAGTCAAGCCGTGCTGCGCTCCTCCCCCCGTGCCGCCCCTCGCCTGACGCCCCACCTATCGCTTCGGCCATTTTGTACGAGATTCCCCTTTCCAAGCCCGAGATCGGCCCTCTGGAGCGCCGCTACGTAGACCGGGTGCTGTCGTCGGATCGCCTGGCGATGGGGCCGTTCACGGCGCGGTTCGAGGCCGCCATGGCTACGGCCTGCGGGACGCGCCACGCCGTGGCCGTCAGCAGCGGCACCGGCGCGCTCCACCTCTCGGCGCTGGCCCTGGGCCTCCGGCCGGGCGACGAGGTCGTGACCACGCCGTACAGCTTCGTGGCTTCGTCCAACGTGCTGCTCTACGCCGGCGCCACGCCCCGCTTCGTCGATATCGACCCGGAGACGTACCACCTCGACGCCGAGCGCGCCGCCGCGGCCATCACGCCGGCCACGCGCGGCCTCCTCCCGGTCGACGTCTTCGGGCTGCCGGCAGACTGGCCGGCGCTCGCCCGCCTGGCCGACGAGCACGGCCTGTTCCTGCTCGACGACGCCTGCCACGGCCTCGGCGCGGCCCTCGCCGGGCGCCCGCTCGGCAGCTGGGGGGACGCCGCCTGCTTCGGCTTCTACCCGAACAAACAGATTACCACGGGCGAGGGCGGCTGCATCACGACCGACTCCGACGCGCTCGCGGCGCGCTGCCGCAGCCTCCGCAACCAGGGCCGCAGCGAGGACGGGCGCATGGAGCACGTCCACCTGGGCTTCAACTACCGGATGAGCGAGCTGGAGGCCGCCCTCGGCTGCGCCCAGCTCGAACGCCTGACCGAGCTGCTCGACCGCCGCGCGCGCGCAGCCGCCCTCTACCGGGAGGCCCTCGCCCCGCTGCAGCCCGACCTCGCGCTGCCCGCCGAGCCCGCTCCCGAGGTGCAGCGGAGCTGGTTCGTCTACGTCGTCCGCCTGGCCGACCACTTCACCGAGGAGGCGCGTGACGTGCTGATGCACCGCCTCCGGGAGCAGGGCATCGGCTGTGCGCCCTACTTCCCGAGCATCCACCTCCAGCCCTACTACCGCCGCCGCTTCGGCTTCAAGCCCGGCGACTTCCCGGTATGCGAGGCCGTCTCGGCGCGCACGCTGGCGCTGCCGTTCTTCGGGGCGCTCACCGAGGCGGACGTGCACCGCGTGGCCGGGGCGCTGGAGGCCGCCCTCCCCATGCTGCCGTGCAAGACCCGCTCGGCCTGGGTCCAGAACCTGTAAGCCGACCGCGCCGCCATGCCTGCCCCCTCCTCCCCGCTCTATGCCGCGACGAAGCGCGCCGCCGACGTGGCGGGGGCCGTCGTGCTGGGCCTGCTCAGCCTGCCGCTGGCCGCCGGCATCGCGGCCGCCGTGGCGGCCGAGAGCGGGCGGCCCGTCTTCTTCCGGCAGACCCGCGCCGGGCGCGCCGGCCGGCCCTTCACCCTCTGGAAGTTTCGCACGCTCTACCCCGGCCCGCATGACCCCGAGCGCCCGCTCGCCCGCGTGACGCGGGTGGGCGCATGGCTCCGCCGGTGGGGGCTCGACGAGCTGCCGCAGCTCTGGAACGTGGTGCGCGGCGAGATGAGCCTGGTGGGGCCTCGCCCGGCGCTGCCGGAGCAGGCGGCCGCCTACGACGCCTACGAGCGGCAGCGCCTGGCCGTGCGGCCCGGCCTCACCGGGTGGGCGCAGATCCACGGCCGCAACGCCCTCTCGTGGCCCGAGCGCATCCGGCTCGACGTGTGGTACGTCCGCCATGCCGGGCCGCTGCTCGACCTCCGCGTCCTGCTGCGCACGCCCGCCGCGCTCCGCTCCGGCGCGGGCGTCTACGGCGCCGGAGGCCGCAACCCGACCTTCGGCCCCCGCGCTGCCGCGCCCGAGACGCAGCCCCGGTGATGGCCGACCTCTTCCTCTCCGGATACCACGACGGCGAGGCGCTCCGGGCCGCCGGCATCGGGGCCGCCGGGCAGGGCGTGCGCATCCACCGGGCCGCCAACGTCTACGGCCTCGACCGCCTCTTCCTGGGCGACGACGTGACGATCGACGCGTACGTCAGCCTGATCGCCAGCGGCGAGATCCGGATCGGCTCGAACGTCCACATCGGCTCCTACTGCCACCTCTCCGGCGGCGAGGGCATCGTGATGGAAGACTTCAGCGGGCTCTCGCAGGGCGTCCGCATCTACACGCGCAGCGACGACTACTCGGGCCGCTCGCTCACGAACCCGACGACGCCCGACGACCTCAAGAC
>JAWWAN010000025.1:0-15189 GCA_033721675.1 Rhodothermales bacterium
GGCTTCCGCCGCCGGGGCAACCCCCCGCTGAAGACGCACGCTCCTCACCGCGCGAGCACCCAACAAGCAGCCGAACGTGGATATTCTCATAGCCGTACTCTCCGTCCTGCTGGCGATCATGATTCTCGTGTTCGTCCACGAGATGGGGCACTTCCTCACCGCCAAGTTCTTCGGGATGCGCGTCGAGCGCTTCTCGGTCGGCTTCCCGCCCAAGATCGTCGGGAAGCAGATCGGCGAGACCGAGTACGTCATCGGCGCCACGCCCCTGGGCGGCTACGTCAAGATCGCCGGGATGGTGGACGAGAGCATGGACACCGAGTTCGCCGAGCAGGAGCCGGAGCCGTGGGAGTTCCGCGCCAAGCCGGTCTGGCAGCGCATCGTGGTGATCACCGCCGGCGTCATCTTCAACATTCTGCTGGCGGCCCTCATCTTCATCGGCATCAAGGCGGCCTACGGCGAGGCCACGCCGCTCGCCCACGAGGACGGCTCCGTCTTCGTCGCAGACTCGTCGCTGGCCCACACGATCGGCCTCCGCACCGGAGACCGCATCCTCGCCATCGGCGGCCGGCCGTTCGACCCCTACGACGACACCGGCAGCTTCGACGCCCTCCTGGCCGACGACCTCACGCTGACCGTCGAGTGCGGCGGCGACACGCTCACGTTTCAGGGGCCGGACGACATCGTGACGCAGCTCACGCGTGCCGGCGGCCTCGGCATCTCGTCGCAGCCCAGCGTCGTGGGCGCCATCCTCGCCGGCTCGCCGGCCGAGCAGATCGGCCTGCAGGAGGGCGACCGCATCGTGACCGTGGGCGGCGTGCCGGTGCGGTTCTGGGTGGAGCTGACGGAGCAGGTGCAGGCCAGCGGCGGCGGCGAGCTCGACCTGGCGTGGGCGCGGCCCGGCGTAGACAGCCTGCTCACGGCCCGCGTGGCGCCCATCGAAGAGAGCGGGCGCTACCTCGTCGGCTTCCAGTACGCCGAGCGGTTCCGCGAGTACGGCCCCGTCGAAGCCGTCGGCGCCGGCGTCCGCGAGACGTGGGTGACCACGAAGGGCACGGCCGTCAACCTCTTCCGCATCGCCACCGGCCGCGAGAACTTCCGCGAGAACCTGGGCGGCCCGATCATGGTGGCCAAGTATACGGGGCAGGCGGCCCGGGCGGGGTTGCGCAACTTCTGGCAGATCGTGGCGCTGCTCTCGATCACGCTCGCCATCGTCAACATCCTGCCCATCCCCGCGCTCGACGGCGGCCACCTCGTCTTTCTGATCTACGAGGGCATCACGCGCCGGGAGCCGTCGCTGCGCGTACGCATGGTGATGCAGCAGGTGGGCATGGTGCTGCTGCTGACGCTCATGGTGTTCCTGTTCGTCAACGACATCCTCCGGTTGTAGGGGGCAGGAGCTAGGGACCAGGGACTGGCCACTAGGGGAGCGATTCCCGTCGCCGTGCCCTGGTCCCTAGCTCCCCGTTTTTCGCACAATCTCCCCTGCGGGCGCCCGGCGGGCAGCGGGCCTTTGCCGTAAGTTGTCTCGTCTGCCCGACCGCAGCCGCCGCCGAAGAACATGATGCTGGAGCAACCCCTCACGATCACCGGAAAGACGCAGTCCGCCGAGGACGCCGCGCGCCAGGAGGCGTTGCAGCGCCAGGGGGCCGTGCCGCGTCACGTGGCCATCATCATGGATGGCAACGGGCGGTGGGCCGAGGGGCAGGGCAAGCGCCGCGTGACGGGCCACCACGAGGGCGTGACGTCGGTGCGGGACGTCACGGAGGCGTGTGCGCAGCTCGGCGTGGAGGTGCTCACGCTCTACACGTTCAGCCAGGAGAACTGGCAGCGGCCCGAGCGCGAGGTCAACGCGCTCATGAAGCTGCTCATCCACACCATCCGGCGCGAGCGCAAGACGCTGCACGAGAACAACATCCGGCTGCACGCCCTGGGCGACCTGGACCGGCTGCCGTCCGTCGCCCGCCGCGAGCTGGAGGAGGCGATGGAGGCCACCGCCGGCAACACCCGGATGACGCTCGTGCTGGCGCTCTCCTACAGCGGCCGGTGGGAGATCGCCGAGGCCGCCCGGAAGCTCGCCCGCGAGGCCGCCGAGGGCCGCCTCGACCCCGGCGCCATCGACGAAGACGCCGTCGCCGCCGCCCTGCCGTCGGCCGGCCTGCCGGACCCCGACCTGCTGATCCGCACGGGCGGGGAGTACCGCGTCTCGAACTTCCTGCTCTGGGAGTGCGCCTACGCCGAGCTCTACTTCACCGACACGTTCTGGCCGGCCTTCCGGCGGGAGCAGCTCTACGAGGCCATCCGCGCCTACCAGTGCCGGGACCGCCGCTTCGGGCGCGTGCGATGAGGCCGGGCCGCTCGCAGCACGTCGATTGCAGCACGTCGAATGACGAATGGGCTGTTCATGCTCGAAGGCTGAGGCGGCGCCCTCCTCTATTCCACACACTAAAGCACCGCGCCGAACCGTTGGAGAGGGGGGCTGAATGGCCCCGGCGGCCCGAAACACGGCCCTCCGCTCACGGGTTGCATCTCCACGCCCGAGCCGGCTCCTGAACTTCCGTACGTTGCACGCACGCCTTATCATGCCTTTTCGCTCCCTTCTCGCCCTCTGCTGCGTGGCCCTGCTGGCGGCGCCGGCGGCCGTCCAGGCCCAGGCGCCCGCCACCGGATCCCTCGCCAGCCTCGGCCCGCTGCCTCAGGCGCCCCGCCCCCTGGAGATCCTGGGCATCACCGTCGAAGGCGTCGAGGACGAGAGCATGAAGCAGTTCGTGCTCCGCAGCAGCGGCCTGCAGGTGGGCCAGACCGTGACGGTCCCCGGCGACCAGGCCCTCGCCGAGGCCATCCGCAACCTCTACCGCCTCCGCGTCTTCTCCGACGTCAAGATCGTCGAGGAGCGGCAGGCCGGAGACGGCGTCTTCCTCGCCATCCGCGTCACCCCCCAGCCCCAGCTCGTCGACTATACGTTCTCCGGCGTCAAGAAGAAGCACGCCAAGGAGCTGCGCAAGCAGGTGCCCCTCTTCAAGGGCTCCACGGTCCGCCCCTCGGACCTCGAACGCTCCCGGCAGGTCATCGAGCAGTTCTACGAGGACAAAGGCTACCGGCTGGCCGTGGTGGACGTGCGGCGCGAGGAGGCCCCCGAGGGCGTCACGCTGGACTTCGCCGTCGAGCGCGGGCCGCGCGTGGAGGTGCAGGAGATCGACATCGACGGCAACGTCGAGGTCTCCGAGCGCAAGCTCCGCAAGCAGCTCAAGGAGACCAAGCAGAACGCGTGGTGGAAGTTCTGGGGCAAGAGCCTCTTCGACGAGAACGAGTACGAGGACGACAAGCAGAAGCTGCTCGACTACTACCGCGAGAAGGGCTACTTCGACGCCCGCATCGTCAGCGACTCGGTCTACCTGGACCGCAGCGGCGAGGAGCCGGGCCTCGTCGTCGAGCTCACCGTGCACGAGGGGCCGCGCTACCACATCCGCGACATCCGGTGGGAGGGCAACACGGTCTACACCGACGAAGCCCTCACCAACGCGCTCGGCATCGACGAGGGCGAGCCGTACAACGGATCCCGCCTCCAGGAGAACCTCTACGGCAACCGCCGCAGCACGGACGTGACCGGCCTCTACATGAACCGGGGCCACATGCTCTTCCGCGTCCAGCCCGAGATCCGCGTGGCCGAGGGCGACTCGCTCGACCTCGTCTTCGACGTCTTCGAGGGCGATGTCTTCGAGTTCGGCGAGGTGGACATCCAGGGCAACACCAAGACCAAGGAGCACGTCATCCGGCGCGAGCTCTATACGGTGCCCGGACAGACCTTCACGCGCGACGCCATCCAGGAGTCCATCCGCCGCCTCTCGCAGCTCAGCTACTTCGACCAGGAGAGTCTGGCCGGCGGGCCGGGTGTGCAGGTCAACGAGCAGAAGAAGACCGTGGACCTGACCTACAAGGTCGAGGAGGTGGGCAGCGACCAGCTGGAGCTTTCGGGCACCTACGGGCGGTTCGGGCTGGTGCTGATGCTCCGCTTCGGCTTCAACAACTTCTCCATCCAGGACGTCTTCAAGAAGGGCGCCTGGAAGCCCCTGCCCTCCGGCGACGGGCAGCAGCTCTCGGTGAGCCTCCAGACGAACGGCCGCTTCTACCAGAGCTACTCGCTCAGCTTCACCGAGCCGTGGTTCCGGGGGCGGCCCACGCCCGTCGGCTTCTCGCTCGCCCACTCCCGCTTCTCCGGGACGTCGTTCTACACCTTCGACGACCGCGCCGACGACGGCCGCAAGTTCATCCGAACGTCCGCCAACGTCTTCTACCAGCGCCGCCTCAAGTGGCCGGACGACAAGTTCACCTACTCCACCGGCGTCGGCTTCCAGCGCTTCAACAACGTCGACCTCGTCTCGACGCTGCCGCAGGGCGTGAGCCAGGAGGTGACGCTCCGCAACAGCATCGCCCGCAGCTCGCTGGACCACCCGATGTTCCCCACGGCCGGCTCGCGCGTGAACTTCTCCGTAGAGATCGCCCCGCCGGTGGGCAACTTCATCCAGTACCACAAGTGGCGCTTCAACACGGACTGGAACGTGCCGCTGCGGCCCAAGCTGACCTTCAACGTCGGCACCGACTTCGGCTACATCGGCTCGCTCACCGGCGACGACGTGCTGTTCCAGCGCTTCGTGGTCGGCGGCTCCCCGTTCGACGTGCAGGGCTTCCGGGACAACTTCGGCAAGGACATCATCTACATGCGCGGCTACCCGGCGCGCGTGCTCGGCCCGCGCCTGGGCGAAGAGGCCGTCGGCGGGCGGATCCTGAACAAGTACACGTCTGAGCTGCGGTGGCTGGCCGTGCAGAGCCCACAGCTCCAGGCTGCGCCCTATCTGTTCTTCGACGCCGCCAACACGTGGGACACGTTCGGCACCTACAACCCGAGCCGGCTCTTCCGCTCGGCGGGCGTCGGCGCGCGGCTGTTCCTGCCCATCCTCGGGATGCTGGAGTTGACCTACGGCTACAACTTCGACACGTTCGACCCGCTGTCGAGCCGCCACAACGGCGAGCGCCGCTGGCTCTTCCAGTTCTCCATCGGGCAGGGCTTCGGCAACTGATGCGGTGGGGAACGGTTCTTGGGCGAGGGAGCAGGGGGCCGGCAGCGGCGCCCCCGGCCCGGCGCGCGGCCCCACCGGCGCGCTCCCGGCGTTCCCGTTCTCAGGACCCCGCGCCGCACCGTCCGCTATCCTGGACGCCGGCGGACGCGGCGCGGCGGGCCTCCCGCTAACGAATACGAAGCTATGAAGAAGACCTTCGCCTTCCTGATCCTCTTCGCCGCGCTGGCCGCGCCGGCGGCGGCCCAGCAGAAGATCGCCTACGTAGACTCCGAGTACATCTTCTCCCGGACGCCCGAGTTCGCCACCGTGCAGCAGCAGGTGGACCGCCTGGCCCAGGAGTGGCAGCGCGAGATCGAGCAGAAGCAGCGCGATACGGACGAGCTGTTCCAGGAGTACCAGGCCCGCGAGCTGCTCTACACCCAGGAGGAACGCCGCCGCAAGCGCGACGAGATCGTCCGCGCCGAGGAAGAGGTGGACCGCCTCCGCCGCCAGTACTTCGGCCCCGACGGCGAGCTGTTCCGCCAGCAGGAGCAGCTCCTGCGCCCTCTCCAGGAGCGCGTGCTGGCCGCCATCGAGGAAGTCGCCACCGCCGACGGCTACGACTACGTCTTCGACAAGAGCGGCGACGTGCTTTTCCTCTTCGCCCGCGAGCAGCTCGACCTGAGCGACCGCGTGCTCGAAGAACTTGGCATCGAGATTGAGAGTACAGGGCGCGGAAGCAGCCGCTAACGGCCCGCCTCGCGCCCCCGCCCTTTTCCATCCAGACGGAACGCCACGACGATATGATCAAACGACTCACGACCCTCGCCGCCTTCGTGCTGCTGCTGGCTCCGGCCTTCGGCACCGATGCCGCGGCGCAGGCGCTCAAGATCGGCTACACCGATCACGAGCTCCTCATCGCCAACATGGACGCCTTCAGGCAGGCCCAGCAGACGCTCCAGGCCGCCGCCCAGCAGAACGAGGCCGGGCTCCAGGCGATGTTCATGGACTACCAGGAGAAGCTGGACCGCTACCAGAAGCAGCAGGCGCTGCTCTCCGAGGAGAGCCGGAAGACCCGCGAGAACGAGCTGATCACGCTGCAGCAGGAGATCCAGCAGGCCGAGCAGACCAGCAACGAGCAGCTGGCCAAGCGCCAGGAAGAGCTGCTCGGCCCCATCTTCCAGCGCGTCGAGGGCGCCATCAACGAGGTGGCCAAGGCCAAGAACCTCGACATCGTCCTGCGCAGCCATGCCGGCCCGGCGCAGCCCATCATCCTCTACGTCAACGAGGATCGGATCGAGGACATCACGCTCGACGTGGCGCGCAAGCTCGGCATCCAGGTGGAAGACGAGCCGTCGGCCTCCAACTAGGCCGGCCCGTTCGAGCCGCATCCGCACGGGAGGCGGGCATCGGCGCTGCGGCGCGGGTGCCCGCCTTTTCGTTGCGCGGTCGTTGCCGGCAGGCCCGCGAACGGGGCCGCAGGCCGTGCGTATATTCGAGGCGCAGGAGCGCGCTGCGGATCCTGCCTCTCTCGCCCGCCAACCCGGCCTCCCAGATGAGCACCCAGACCGCCCCGCCGCCCGCGCGCACCGCCAAGCGGATCACCACACAGACGCTCCAGGAGATGAAGGCCACCGGCACGCCCGTGGCCATGCTGACGGCCTACGACTATACGTCGGCCCGCATCCTCGACGCGGCCGGCGTAGACGTGCTGCTCGTGGGAGACTCGGCCTCGAACGTGATGGCCGGCCACGAGACGACGCTCCCGATCACGCTCGACCACATGATCTACCACGCCCAGTGCGTGGTGCGGGCCGTGGAGCGGGCGCTCGTCGTGGTGGACCTGCCGTTCGGGTCTTACCAGGGCAACTCGAAGGAAGCCCTCGCGTCGGCCATCCGGGTGATGAAGGAGACCGGCGCGCACGCCGTCAAGGTGGAGGGCGGCGAGGCCGTGGCCGAGGCCATCGAGCGCATCCTGACGGCCGGCATCCCGGTGATGGGGCACCTCGGCCTGACGCCGCAGAGCATCTACCGCTTCGGCACCTACAAGGTGCGCGCGCGGGATCGCGACGAGGCCGCGCAGCTCCGCGAGGACGCCCGCCTGCTCGAAGACCTCGGCTGCTTCGCCCTCGTGCTGGAGAAGATCCCGGCCGCGCTGGCCGCCGAGGTCAGCGCCGCCCTCAGCATCCCCACCATCGGCATCGGCGCGGGCGTGGGCACCGACGGGCAGGTGCTCGTCACGCACGACGCCCTCGGCCTGACGGTCGACTTCAACCCGCGCTTCGTCCGCCGCTACGCCCACCTCGCCGACGCCGTCACGGAGGCCGTGCAGCACTACGTGGAGGACGTCCGCACCCGCCAGTTCCCCAGCGACGACGAGAGCTATTGAGGCGGTGCTTCTGGGTTCCAGCCTGAACCCGCCACCGGACTACGGAAGCGCCGGACCATGCATTCATGAGCGAGACGAGCGAACGAAACGGAGCGGCCGACGGCCGCCCCCTGATCCTGGTCAGCAACGACGACGGCATCGACGCGCCGGGCATCGTGGCGCTGGCCTCGGTGATGAGTGAGCTGGGCGAGGTGCACGTGGTGGCGCCCGCCACCGAGCAGAGCGCCGTCGGGCACGCCATCACCGTGCGGGATCCCGTCCGCGCGCACCCGTGGCAGTTCGAGGTGCCTGGCGGGCACGTGCGCGCCCATGCCGTCACCGGCACGCCGGCGGACTGCGTGAAGCTGGCCGTCAACCATCTCTTGCCGCGCCGGCCGGACCTCGTCGTCAGCGGCATCAACCACGGGCCGAACACGGCCGTCAACGTCATCTATTCCGGGACGGTCAGCGCCGCCACCGAGGCCACCATCCTCGGCATCGACGCCGTCGCCTTCTCGCTCTGCGCGTGGCAGGAGCGCGACTTCGAGGCCGCCGCCCGCATCGCCCGCCGGATCGCCGCCACCGTCCTCGCCAACGGCATCCCGCCCGGCGTGCTGCTCAACGTCAACATCCCGCACCGCGCCTTCGAGGCCATCAAGGGCATCGAAGTCACCCGCCAGGCCCGCTCCCGCTGGGAAGAATCGTTCGTCGAACGCACCGACCCCCTCGACCGCCCCTACTACTGGCTCTCGGGCCGCTTCGTCAACCTCGACGAAGGCGAGCACACGGACCTGCAGGCCGTGGAGGACGGCTTCGTCTCCGTCACCCCCATCCACTACGACCTGACGGCCCACGACCTCCTCGACGACTTCCGCCGGTGGGACTGGAACGCGGCGGGAGAGGAGGGAAGCGGGAGGCGGTAAGCGGGAGGCAGGATTTGTATCTTGCCCGCCTCCGTCCCTCCCTGCTCGTCAAGCTTTTCTGCCTCATGAATGTTCTTGCCCTGGAGCCGTGGTACGGCGGCTCGCACCGGAATTTCCTCGATGGCCTCGCCGGACACAGCCGCCACACGTTCCGCACGATCACGATGGCGGCGCGCTTCTGGAAGTGGCGCATGCACGGCGGCGCCGTCACGATGGCCCGCAAGGCGTTGCAGACCCTCGACGACGGCTTCGAGCCGGACGTCGTCTTCGCCACGGACATGGTCAACCTGCCGGCCTTCCTCGCGCTCGTCCGGCCCCGCCTGACCGACGTGCCCGTCGTGCTCTACCTCCACGAGAACCAGCTCACCTATCCGCTCCCCGAGGGCACCGAGCGCGATTACACGTACGCCTACATCAACTACCTCTCGTGCCTCGCCGCAGACCACGTCGTCTTCAACTCGGCCTACCACCACGAAGAGTTCATGGAGGCGCTGCCTGTGCTGCTGCGCGCCTTCCCGGACTATACGCACCTCCACACCGTCCGCGAGATCCGCGCCAAGTGCTCGGTGCTGCACCTGGGGATGGACCTGCAGGGGCACGACCGCTTCGCCGGCGAGTACGCGCCGCACGGCTGGGGGCCGGGCATGGCGCCGCCCATCGTGCTGTGGAACCAGCGGTGGGAGTACGACAAGAACCCCGAGGCCTTCTTCCGCCTCATGAACCGGCTGGACGACGCCGGCTGCCGCTTCCGCCTCATCCTGGCCGGCGAACACTTCGAGGAGCAGCCCTACGAATTCGAGCAGGCCTTCGCCCGCTACGCCGAGCGCATCCTGCACTACGGCTATGCCGAGGACTTCGAGGAATACAGCCGCCTGCTGCACCGCGCCGACCTCGTCGTCTCCACGGCCCTGCACGAGTTCTTCGGGATCGCGATCCTGGAGGCCGTCTACTGCGGCTGCCACCCGCTGCTGCCGAACCGGCTGAGCTACCCGGAGCTGATCCCGTCCTCGCTGCACCACCCGCTGCTGCACGCACCCGTGCTCTACGAGGGCGAGGAGCACCTCTACAACATCCTCTACGCGATCCTCAAGGGCGAGGAGCGGCCGCTGCCTATCGAGACGCTGCGCGGCATCCCGCTGCACCTCGACTGGCCCCGCCATGTGGCGCGCTACGACGACCTGCTGGAGGAGGTCGCCAGCCGGCGGGCGGCTCAGCTCTCGTCCGCGTAGGCGTACTTGACGTTGACGGCGGCGGTGCCGTCGGCATCCGAGTCGATGGCCGTCACGTGGCGCACCCGCATGCCGGACTGCTGCACGGCCGGGTTCTGCAGAAACTGCTCGACGAGGGAGCGGACGGCGCCGTAGAGTTCGCGTTCGCCGGCGGTGGCATTCTCCGGCGCCACGGCGCCGTTGGTCATGTCGAGCCGCAGCTCCAGGGGGCCGTCGATCTGCTGCTCGTAGGCGTGTACGGCCTGCTCGATGCTGCTCTGGAGGCTCTCGCGGGCCTGCTGTAGACTCGAGGCGAGGGCGAAATCGGCCTGGGTCGGCATCGGGGTCGGGGAGGTTGGGTTCCAGGGGGGGTCCGGCTCTCGAACCCCGGCTCTGCCCCGAGGTCCCGCCCTCTCGCGCTCTGTTACAAGAAACTCCAAGGGGCCGCCGCCACCCGTCACCGCACCACGGCGACGGCCCTGTGCGCGCGGTGCCCCTCGGCCTCCAGGCGATACACGTACACGCCGTTCGGCAGGCCCGCAGCGTCCCAGGTGGCCTCGTGCCGGCCCGCCGGCAGCGTCCGGTCCACGAGTGTCGCGAGGCGCGCGCCGCGCAGGTCATAGAGCGTGAGGCGGACGGGGCCAGCCCGTTCCAGGTGGAAAGGGATCGTCGTCCGTCCGCGGAACGGGTTCGGGAAGGCCGGCAGCAGCGTGGTGGGCGCCTCGGCCGGCACCTCGGTGGCGACGGGCGCGGCGGCGTTGGTGAAGAGGATCAGCAGGTCGTCCTCCTCGTCGATGCCGGTCATGTCCAGCGTGCCGTCGTTGTCGCGGTCGTGGAGGACGGCGCAGGAGCCGGCCGAGGAGGCCGCGCGCGTGCGGCGGCCGACGAACCGCCCCGTGCCGTCGTTCTCGTAGAGCGTCCAGTCGGCGCCGTTGAAGTTGCTCGTGACGAGGTCGAGGTCGCCGTCGCCGTCGAGGTCGCCGAGGTCGATGGCGAGGGGGAAGGCGCCGGTGGGGTAGCGTGTGGGCGCGCCGAGGTGGCCCTGCCCATCGCCGAGGAGCACGGCGGCGTGGTCGTCGAAGGCGTTGGCCGTCGCCACGTCCACGTGCCCGTCGCCGTTGACGTCGCCGGCGGTGATCATCCAGACGCGGCCGCCGGCGGGCACGGTCTGATGGACGGCGAGGCCGCCCTGGCCGTCGCCCAGCAGCACCACCACGGTGCCGTCGGTGATGGAGCCCACGAAGAGGTCGAGGATGCCGTCCTCGTTGGCGTCGGCCGCGACGGCCGCCGTTTCGCCGTGCGCGGGGGTGTCCAGGAGGGCGGTGCGGGTGAACGTCCCGTCGCCGTCGTTCCGGAGGATCGTGACGGAGCCGGTGGCGAGGGTGCCGGGGCCGGCGCGGCCCTCGCGGTTGGCCGTGGCGAGGTCCGGGAAGCCGTCGCCGTCGAGGTCGAGCACGGCGAGGCCGCGGACGCCGTCGGCGGCGGGGTAGTCAGCGCGGGGAGCGAGCACGCCGGTGCCGTCGCCGAGGAGGACGCTCACGTGGTCGCCGGTGCTGTGGCCGACGGCGAAGTCGAGGTGGCCGTCGCGGTCGAAGTCGGCGCCTTCATTCGTGCTGGGGCGGGAGCCGGGGGGCAGGGGATAGGCGCGGAACGGCCCGTAGCCGCCGCGATGGTCGCTCATGAAGACCCGCACGTCGTCCGACCGCTCGTTGGGGACGAGGAAGTCGAGGAAGCCGTCGGCGTCGAGGTCACCGGCGTAGGCCCCGTAGGTCTGGATCCAGCCCTCGCCGGGCCGCCGCACCGGGATGCGGGCCGTCTCGGTGAGGTCGAGCGAGGCCGCCCGGGGGCGCGTGCGGAACCGCCACGCATAGCCGCGCCCGAGCGCCGCGCCGTCCGTGCCGGCGACGGTGCGGGCCAGCGAGACGGTCACCTGCTCGCCGGCCGAGAACGGCCGCGCCGGGATGAAGCGGAGCCGCGTGCCGCCGTCTTCGAGCACGACCTCGCCCGGCATCACGCCCGTCCACTGGCCGAAGACGAGCAGGGCCGGCCCGCCGAGCGAGGCCACCTCGACCGGCCCGTCGAACACGGCCGTGATCTCGGTGCCGGGCGGGCTGGAGGTGCTGTGCGCCGCCGGCGTGACCGCCGTGATGCGCAACCCCTGGCCGAGCGCGGGTAGAGGAACGAACAGCAGGAGGATCAGCAGACGGGGCAGCATGGACTGCAGCAGGCGGGTGTGTGGAGCAAAAAAATACGACCTCCGGTGGGATGGAGGCGAGGCAAAACAGGATGCGAATGACCGGCACGGCACGTACCTTTCCGCCGTGTGGTCCCCCTGCCGCTCTTTCCGACCCTGCCATGCCTCGTTCGCTGCTCGCCGTCGCCAGCATTCTTCTGCTCGCCCTCGGGCTCCCCGCCGATTCTGCCATGCGCGGCTTCACCGCCGAGCACGCCGCCGCCCAGCGCCAGCTGGAAGCCCGCTACGACGCCCTCCTCGACGCCGGCAACCTGCGCGACTGGATGCGGCAGATGGCCGCGAAGCCGCACCACGTGGGCTCCCCCCACGGCAAGGCCAACGCCGAGTTCGTGGCGGACCGCTTCCGCTCCTGGGGCTACACGGTCGAGATCGAAGAATATCACGTGCTGTTCCCGGTCCCGACGGAGCGCGTGCTGGAGATGGTCGCGCCCGAGCGCTTCACGGCCGGGCTCCTGGAGCCGGCGCTGCCCGAAGATCCGTCCTCCAGCATCCAGGAGAACCGCCTGCCGCCCTACAACGCCTACTCCGCCGACGGCGACGTGACCGCCGAGCTGGTCTACGTCAACTACGGCGTGCCGGACGACTACGAGGTGCTGGAGCGGCATGGCATCGACGTGGCCGGCAAGATCGTCATCGCCCGGTACGGCGGCTCGTGGCGCGGCATCAAGCCCAAAGTGGCCGCCGAGCACGGCGCCGTCGGCTGCATCCTCTACTCCGACCCCCGCGACGACGGCTACTTCCAGGGCGACGTCTATCCCGAAGGCCCCTACCGCATGGCCCATGGCGCCCAGCGCGGCTCCGTGCTGGACATGCCGACGTACCCCGGCGACCCCCTCACCCCCGGCTACGGCGCCACCCCGGAGGCCGACCGCCTCGACCGCAGCGCGGCCCCGACGATCATGCCGATCCCCGTCCTGCCCATCTCCTATGCCGATGCCCAACCCTTGCTCGAAGCCATCGGCGGGCCGGTCGCGCCGGCGGCCTGGCGGGGAGCGCTGCCGCTCACGTACCACCTCGGCCCCGGCCCTGCCCGCGTCCGTCTGAAGCTGGCCTTCGACTGGCGGCTCGCGCCCGCCTACAACGTCATCGCCCGGATGGAGGGCGCCGAGCTGCCGGACGAATGGGTGCTGCGCGGCAACCACCGCGACGCCTGGGTCTTCGGTGCCGCCGACCCCATCAGCGGGATGGTGGCGCTCATGGAGGAGGCCCGCGCCATCGGGGTGCTCGCCCGCGACGGCCCCCGCCCGCGCCGGACGGTGATCTATGCCGCCTGGGATGCCGAGGAGCCCGGCCTCCTGGGCTCTACCGAGTGGGCTGAGCACCACGCCGACGAGCTGCGCCGGAAGGCCGTCGCCTACATCAATACCGACGGTAACAGCCGGGGCTTCCTCAACGCCGGCGGCTCGCACACGCTGGAGACGCTCGTCAACGAGGTGGCCCGCGCCGTCGAAGACCCGCAGACCGGCGTGACCGTGGCCGAGCGCGCCCGCGCCCGGGCCCGCGTAGGCGGAGACCGGGAGGCCGCCACGCGCGCCGACCTCCGCCTCGCGCCGCTCGGGTCCGGCTCAGACTACACACCCTTCCTCCAGCACCTCGGCATCGCCTCGCTCAACGTCAGCTACGGCGGCGAGGGCGGCGGCGGATCCTACCACTCCGCCTACGACACCTTCGAGCACTACACCCGCTTCCGGGATCCGGGCTTCGCCTACGGCATCGCCCTGGCGAAGACCGCCGGGCGCCTCACGCTCCGCCTCGCCAACGCCGACGTCCACCCCCTCGCCCCCGCCGCGTTCGCCGACAACGTGGCGACCTACGTGCGCGAGGTGATGGAGCTGGCCGAGACGCTGCGTGCCGAGACCGAGCAGCACAACGCCCTCGTCGCGGCCGGCGCCTACGGCCTCGCCGCCGACCCCACGGAGCCGTACGTGCCGCCGGAGAAGAAAACGCCGGTGCCCCACCTCAACTTCGCGCCGCTGCAGAACGCGCTGGACCGGCTGGAGGCGAGCGCCGAGGCGTACGAGGCCGCCCTCCACGCCTGGCATGCGGGCGACGTCGCGCTCACGGAGGCGGCGCGCAGCCAGCTCAACGCGATCCTGCTGCATCTGGAACGGACGATGACCGACCCCGGCGGACTGCCGCGCCGGTCGTGGTTCCGCCACCAGATCTACGCGCCCGGCTACTACACCGGCTACGGCGTCAAGACGCTGCCTGGCGTGCGCGAGGCCGTCGAGCAGCGCGCCTTCGGTGAGGCCGCCGCCGAGGTGACCGTCGCGGCGCGCACACTCGAAGCCGTCGCCGCCGAGGTGGACCGCGCCACGGCGCTGCTGCGCGGCGGATGAGGAGGCAGCATGGCCATAACGAAGAATCAAGACCTTGGACATTCTTTTCCCGATTCTGCACATCACGAGCGGACCCTCGGCCCGGAGCGCGCATACCAAGTGCCAACTCTTTACGCAACGAGCGAGCCGGTGCGAGCTTTTCCTTTCCTGGGCCTCGGCCTTCTGCTGCTGGCAGCCTGCGGCGGCCCCGATGCCGCCGAGGAAGTGGAAGATGCGCGCGTACGCATCGAGGACGTCCGCTACAACCAGCTGCCTGGCAACGTGCGCGTGGTCTCCGGGAGGGTACGCAACACCTCCTCCGAGGAGTTCGACGCCCAGGTACAGGTGGCGCTCTACGATGCCGATAATCAACTCGTCACGACGATGAGTCTGCTCGTGCAGGACGTCCCGCCGGACTCAACACGGGCATTTCGCAAGGTGCTCGATTTGAAGGAAGACGTGCAGGGCGCCCGCGTCCGGAGCGTGCTCGTCTTCTAGCCGGTGTCCCTCCTCTGTTCCGGAAGCCCCGCGCCCTACGGGATGCGGGGTCATGCCGCTTCCGGCCCCTTGCCCTCCTTGCCCTCCTTGCCATGCTACCGCCTCATTCGCGATGATCGACCTCCCCACTGATGCCTCGCGGACTTCGCTGGAGGCGCTCTCCGAGATCGCGCAGACGATCAACACGCTGCACGAGCCGGAGGCGCTGCTGGAGAAAGTGCTCGCCATCGCCATGGAGACGCTGGAGGCCGAGCGCGGCTTCGTGCTGCTGACGGAGCCCGAGCACCGGGACGGCTTCGAGGTGCGTGCCCGCCGCAACTTCACCGAAGAACAGCTCGGCGACGTCGTCCGCATCTCGAAGAGCGTCGTCCGGGAGGTCTTGCGCAGCGGCGAGCCCGTGCTCGTCTACGAAGCCCTCGCCGACGAGCGCTACGGCGCGGCCGAGAGCGTGGTCCTCCAGCAGATCCAGAGCATCGCCTGCGTCCCCCTCCGCCTCAAAGACCGCCAGATCGGCGCCATCTACCTCGACAGCCTCACGCAGCGCGCCCGCTTCACCCGAGACCACC